>CACHAX010000005.1 GCA_902577875.1 uncultured Pelagibacteraceae bacterium
TTCAGTTGCAATGGATCCAAGAACTATAGGAACTCAAATTGATGATTCATTAATGCAAAAAAACTTAAGAGCAAAACTAATACTAATGGACAAAAGTTATTTACTAAATGTGAAATCAAAAGTTTTAGATGGTCGTATATTTATAACAGGTAAAGTAGATACTATAGAGGAAAAATTAAAGATTACAAAATTAGGTTGGGAAATAAAAGGTGCTAGATCAGTAAAAAATGATTTAAAAATCAAAGAAGAATTTAACTTTAAACAAACAGCAAAAGATGTACTTATAACCTCTCAATTGAGAACTGCATTAATCACAAATAAAAAAATTAAATCTGCTAATTATGATATCGATACATATAAGAAAATCATATATGTTTATGGTATTTCGCAAAATGAAGATGAAAGAGCTGAAGTTATAAATGAAGCTAAGGAAGTTCTAGATGTGGAAGATGTTGTTACAAGTATATTTTTAGTTGAAGACTTGAGAGTATTAAAAAACTAATTGGGTTTTTTGTAATTAATCACTCCCGCCGAGTATGCTGCAACAGATGCTAAATTTAATATATCAGATGTCGATGATCTTAAGGGAGCAATTTCAATTGCCTGACCCAAACCAATTAACAGTGGTCCAATAACTTTAGCACCTCCTAAAGTTTTCATTATTTTATATGTTATAGCAGCACTATGTTGTCCAGGCATAATTAGTATATTTGCATTACCAACGATTTCAGAAAATGGATAAAGGTCTTTGTATTCATCACTTAAGGCTACATCTGGCTGCATGTCTCCATCAAACTTAAAGTCTACATTTTTATTTTTTAAAATTTCTACTGCATCTCTAATATGTTTAGTTCTAACTGTGATTGGTTGGCCAAAGGTTGAGTGAGAAAGAAAAGCAACTTTAGGTTCAAAACCAAATAGTTTTGCAACTCTAGACGAAGATATTGCAATTTCTGATAGTTGTTCTGAAGTAGGGTACTCATTTACACTTGTATCCGCAATAAATACTGTTTTTCCTTTATTTACAATCATGTTCAATCCAAACATGATTTCACCTGGTCTAGCATCTATGACCTTTTTTACTTTATCAAGAGATTGTCCATACCTCCTTGAATTTCCAGTTACCATTGCATCAGCATCACCACATGCAACCATACAAGAACCCCAAATAACTCTGTCATTTCTAACCATTTTATCGCAATCTCTTTCCAGAAGACCCTCTTTTCTTTGAAGCTTTTTAAATAGATAATTCACATATTTTTTTCGTTTATCGCTAAAAGTAGAGTTTACAATTTCAATATCAAAGTTTTCTCCATAACCAATCTCTTTAAGTTTTTCTTTTACTACTTTTTCTTTAGCGACTAAAATAGGTGTACCTAGTCCACTATTTTTAAAAGCTATTGCAGCTTTTAGTGTATTCTCATCTTCACCGTCTGCAAAAACAACTTTTTTATTTGTTTTTTTAATTTGATTATTTATTCCTTGCATAATTGTTACTGATGGATCAAGCCTTTGTTTTAATTCCTCGGAGTATTGATCAAAATTTTCAATTTTTTTTCTAGCAACTCCAGATTTAATAGCAGCTTTTGCAACTGCAACAGGTATCACACTTATTAATCTTGGATCAAAAGTAGATGGAATAATATATTCTTTTCCGTAATTTGGTCTTTCACCACCCATTGCAGCCGCAACCTCATCAGGCACAAATTCTCTTGCAAGAGAAGCTATAGCGTTAGCTGCTGCAACCTTCATCTCTTCATTTATGGTTTTTGCTCTAACATCTAATGCTCCCCTAAATATGTAAGGAAACCCAATTAAATTATTTACTTGATTTGGATAATCTGATCTGCCAGTTGCAATTATTGCATCATCCCTTACTTCTTCTATATCTTCTGGTTTGATTTCTGGATCTGGATTTGCACATGCAAATATAATTGGATTTTTTGCCATTTTTTTAACCATACTTTTTTTTACAACACCTGCAGCGGATAAGCCTAAAAATACATCTGCATTTTTCATCGCATCATCTAAATTTTTATCTGTTGTTTCTACAGCAAACTCTTTTTTCCAAGAATTAATATCTTTTCTATTTTTATTTATTACGCCTTTTGTATCCAACATTTTAATATTATTTTTTGGAATACCTTTGCTTCTAAATAATTTTGCACATGCCATAGCTGCAGCACCTGCACCATTAATCACTATTTTAATTTTTTTTAATTTTTTTTTTGCAATATCAACTGCGTTGATTAATGCAGCTGTTGTTATGATTGCCGTTCCATGTTGATCATCATGAAATACAGGAATATCTAGAATTTTTTTTAATTCTTCTTCAATTATAAAACAGTTTGGAGCTGCAATGTCTTCAAGATTTATACCACCAAAACTTTTTGCGATATTCTTTATTGAATTAATTATTTCTTTTGTATCTTCTGTGTCTATTTCTAAATCTATAGAATCAATATCCGCAAATCTTTTGAATAGAACAGCTTTTCCCTCCATAACTGGTTTTGATGCTATCGCACCCAAATTTCCTAGCCCTAATATTGCTGATCCATTACTAATTACTGCAACCAGGTTCCCTTTAGTAGTATATTCATATGCTAACTCAGGATTATCTGCTATTGCCTTTACAGGAGCCGCAACACCAGGAGAATAAGCTAGGGCTAAGTCTCTTTTTGTAGTTACAGGCTTAGATGAAACAATCTCTATTTTGCCAGATTTATCATTAGTATGAAAATCTAAAGCTTCTTTATCAGAATAATGTTCAATTTTGTTTTTTTTCATTATTTGTTTAGATATACAAAAGGATTAAGTTACTAATATGATTTATGAATTTAATTAAGTCAACAGGCACATTTAGTCTGTTCGTTATTCTAAGCAGAATTTTAGGATACATTAGAGACTTTTTTATAGCTATTTATCTTGGTTCGGGACCAATTGCTGATGCATTCTTCGTAGCATTTAGAATACCAAACACTTTTAGAAGATTATTTGCAGAAGGTACTTTTAATGCAGCATTTGTTCCATCTTACACATCAGAACTTTTCTCTAGTAAAAAAAAAGCTCAGAAATTTGCAAACTCAGTATTTAATTTATTGGTCTTAGCACTTTTAAGTCTAACAATATTAGTCGAGATTTTTATGCCAAGCTTTATAAAACTGATCGCTCCTGGCTTTTCAGATTTAGATGAAAAGTTCAAATTAGCTGTAGATTTAACCAGAATTACTTTTCCATTTTTATTTTTTATAAGTATTGCATCTTTTTTTTCAGCAATTTTAAATTCACATAACAAATTTGCAGCCGCCGCCGCCGCTCCTCTTTTTTTAAATTTAATATTAATAATATGTTTTCTAATTATAAAAAATGACACAGATTTAGTTTACTATCTAAGTTATGCTGTAACATTTGCAGGAATTATACAATTTATATTTTTAATTATTTTTACTAGAAAATATTTTTATCCTGATCTTAATTTTAATTTGCAAATAGATAAAAAAATAAAATTTTTTTTTAGGAAACTTTTACCAAGTATATTTTCATCTGGGGTTACCCAAATAAATATATTAGTTGGAACTATAATTGCTTCTTTCCAAGCAAGTGCAGTTTCATATTTGTATTATGCAGATAGAATATATCAGATAAACTTAGCGATAGCAGGGATTGTAATTGGTATAATTATTCTGCCCAACTTAAGTAGATATGTTAAAAGTAAAAACAAAATAAAATTAGAAGTTTTACAAAATAAGTCTTTAGAGTTGAGTTTATTTTTAAGTCTTCCTGCCACACTTGCATTAATTTTTGCCTCCGAAGAAATTGTTTCTGCGCTTTTTGGATATGGATCTTTTAACGAAGAAAGTGTTAAAAATTCAGCTCGTGCATTATTTTATTTTGCATTAGGTCTACCCGCATTCTCCATGATAAAAATATTTTCAAGTTTTATATTCGCAAGAAATGATACTAAAACACCTTTTTACTTTTCATTGATTTCTGTAATTTTAAATATTGTTATTAGTTTATCTTTATTCAGTAAATTTGGGTTTATTATAATTCCTATAGCAACAAGTATTTCTTCTTGGTTGAATGGATTCTTACTGATGGTATTTGTCCTAAACAAAAATTACTTTAATTTCAATGATTCGTTTTTCATACAGCTATTTAAAATATTTATTGTAAATTTAATTTGTTTGGGTTTATTTAAAATATTAATAAATTATTTTAGTAATTATTTCATATTTACAAGTAGTTATAAATTTTTAGCAATTATATTATTAGTTCTTTTAACTTTTGCTTTTTATTTGTTAATTTCAATACTCATTAAGGCCTTTAAAATATCTGATATTAAATTAAACTATTAAATTATGTCTAAAAAAATTTTTTCAGGAGTTCAACCAACGGGAAATTTACATCTTGGCAATTATTTAGGTGCAATAAAAAATTTTGTAGATTTACAAAATAATAAAGATAACAGCTGCATTTTTTGTGTTGTTGATCTTCATGCCATTACAGTAATGCAAGATCCGACAGAGTTAAAAAATAATATTAGAGAGACAGCGGCAGCATTTATTGCAAGCGGTATTGATCCAAAAAAGAGTATAATATTCAATCAATCTTTAGTTCCTGCACATTCTGAGGGTTCGTGGATTTTAGGATGTATTGCTAGAATGGGGTGGCTAAATAGAATGACACAATTCAAAGAGAAAGCTGGAAAAGACAAGGAAAAAGCAAGTGTTGGTCTATATATTTATCCAGTTCTAATGGCCTCTGACATTCTTTTATATGATGCTACTCATGTGCCAGTAGGAGATGATCAAAAACAGCATCTAGAACTCTGTAGAGATATAGCTCAAAAATTTAATAACGAATATAAATGTCCAGATCTCTTAAGACCTCCTGAGCCTCTCATACAAAAACATTTTTCAAGAATAATGAGTTTGAAAGATGGCACAAAAAAAATGAGTAAGTCAGACATTTCTGAAGGAAGTAGGATCAACTTAACCGACACAGAGGATCAAATTATTAACAAAATTAAAAAAGCAAAAACAGATAATGATACTTTGCCTGGAAATGAAGATGGACTTAAAGGTAGACCTGAAGCAGAAAATTTAATGGGTATTTACTCTAGCTTAAGCAATCAAAATATTACTCAAACACTAAATGAATTCGAGGGAAAAAATTTTTCTGATTTAAAAAGTAAACTTTCTGAAATAATTGTGACTAAGCTGTCACCTATATCAAAAGAAATTCAAAAATTGTTGTCAGATAAAAAATATATAGATCAAATTTTGCTAGATGGTGCAGAAAAAGCGCAGCATATTTCCTCTAAAAAAGTTAAAAAAATAAAAGAAATAGTTGGATTTTAATCATTTAATATTTTGAAATAAACACTATATAAGAACTATGTTTATACAAACTGAAAATACACCAAACCCAAACTCATTAAAGTTTTTACCTGGTAGGAAGGTATCTAATAACGGTCCTTTAGAAGTCTTAAATCAAGAAGATACAAATAATTTATTGATAAAGAACTTACTACAGATAAATGGAGTAACTGGAGTATTTTTAGGGGAAGATTTCTTTTCAATAAATAAAGAAGATAATAAAAAATGGGAAGACATTCAGCATATTGTTATATCTTATGTAAATGAGCATTATGCAAATGGCAATACATGCATTATAGATAAACTAAATGAAGAAGAGCAAAACAAAAATTATTCTGAAATTGAAAAAAAAATTATAAGTATTTTAGACTCTAAAATCAGACCTGCTGTTGCAAGAGATGGTGGAGATATAAAATTCCAAGAATTCAAGGATGGAAAAGTTAAAGTTCTATTAAAAGGAAGCTGCTCAGGTTGTCCGTCTTCAACTCTTACTTTAAAAAAGGGTGTAGAAAACTTGCTTTGTCATTATATTCCTGAAGTTAAAGAAGTTTTAGCTGTATAATTAATTAATAATTATTATATTTAAATCCATGGTTAGACGTACAAAAAATAAAAATATTAAACAGATCAAAAAAAAAAATAACTTATTCAGATTTTCTGCAATAAGTCTACTAGTAATTTTTTCATTTTTTACTCTACCAACTATAAAAATTTTTTTAGATGAAAATTTAAATTTTAATAAATCTGTCATTTCAAATGCGGGTGTAAACTTCGACCAAGAATTAGAAAAAAGAAAAAAAATTCTTGATGGGCAGACAGAAACTGAAACAAAAAATTTAAGTTTAAAAAATATATTTGCCGATATAGATTTTTTCAGTACTGATGACGAAGGACAAAACTCAATAAGATTTGATGCAAGAACAATTGAGCAATTATTCAAAGATACAAATTATAATCTTGAAAGAGTTAGAGAGACTAAGTTAGTGAATATAGGCAATAAAATTGACCACCTACCAAAAGAGATTAAAAGTATTGAGAGCTCAAAAAAAAGAAAGAGACTATTTATTCAAATAGTCTTACCATTAATTGTGGAAGAAAATGCAAAAATTCGCCTTGATAGAAAAAAATTATTTAAAATATTAAGTAAAAATATAAACACACAAAAAGAAAAGAATTGGTTAAAAAAAAAATTTAAACAATATGGCTTAAAAGATGGAGATTTTTATTCTCTAAAAGTTAGGATGGATGAGATACCTGTCTCATTAGCACTTGCTCAAGCTGCTAAAGAAACTGGCTGGGGAACGTCAAGATTTGCATTAGAAGGCAATGCATTATTTGGGCAATGGACTTGGAATGGTGAAGGAATTAGACCAGCAGGTGTAGATAAAAATGCAAAACACAAAGTTGCAAAATTTGCTGTTCTTAAAGCATCAGTAAGAGCATACCAGAGAAATTTAAATACTCATAGTAGCTATATTGAATTTAGAAAAGAAAGAGCAATTCAAAGAGATAACGACGAAAGGTTAGACAGTTTAAAGTTGGTTAATTATTTAGATAAATATGCTGAGACTGGGCAACAGTACATTGATGTAATAAAAAAAATTATAAAACAAAACTCTCTTACGGATTTTGATGATGTAAATGTAATGCCAACAAGTAATAAGACTAAAAAATTAATTTAATTTTGCACAAATTGGAAACCTGAAAATTTCCACCCATTTTCATCTTTTAAAGAACAATTAATTCTCCCTCTTCTTTCAATAAA
This sequence comes from uncultured Pelagibacteraceae bacterium, assembly GCA_902577875.1. GTDB lineage: Bacteria > Pseudomonadota > Alphaproteobacteria > Pelagibacterales > Pelagibacteraceae > Pelagibacter. The sequence continues at coordinate 7,147 of CACHAX010000005.1, forward strand.
TTTTTCTGCAAAATTAATAGTTAATATATTATCAATTAAGACGATTTTTGTTTTTCTCCATTTTGAGCCTTCATTTGAAAAGCAATTAATATTTTCTAAATTTTTTTGATCTTCGAAAAATTCTATCGTCATTTTAGGTGGGTTTTCTCCGTCATTCATAAATTTGTTTTCAGGTTTAATAATTTTATACTGAAGTGGCAAATAAGATATTACTTCTTTAAATCTTTTTATTTCTCCATATTTTTCGTTTATAGGGAATCTTGGTAGCTCATATCTATCTTTGTTTAAATCAATAACACCTGAATGTTGGCCAAATGCAAATTCAAAATTGTTTGAAATATAATTTTTCTGCTCTAAATTATATTCACCAAAGGGATAAGAAAAATAAATTGGATTATATCCCAATTTATTTTTAAAAATTTTAATTGATTCCTCAATATCTTTTACAAACTTTTGAAAAGCAAATTTAGTTAAATAATCGTGAGAATGTGAATGATTACCAATGTATGCAAAGTTCTCTTTTTCTACTTCTTTTATTTGGTCCCAACTCATATATCCTTTATTTCCTACCGCCTCTGTTGAGACAAATAAAATAAAAGGAATTTTTTCTTCTCTTAAGATTGGCCATGCATTTTCATAGAAAGATGTAAATGCATCATCAATAGTTAATAAAATTTTTTTTTGTTTTTTAACCTTTTTAAAATTTATTGAAAATTCACCAGGATTATAAAAATGTAAATTATTTTCTTTTATTAAATTAATATGTTTTTTAAATATATCTAATCTTATATTTGTTGATGGATACTTATTTTCTTCAAATCTATGATACATAATTGCCAAAACTCCTTGTTCATTCTTAAAATATTTTTTATTTACTACTTCAGCTTTAACGTTTAAAAAAATAATAAAAAAAATGAATACTTTAGTTATTAATGCTGCAGATGATAAAATTTTATTTTCTCTCATAACGAACTTAGAATCTTATACTACCGCTCATACAAACAGTAGAGAAAATTTTGATAAAATAATGATATTAATTTTGAATTTTCTTAAAGAGCATGATTCAAATTTAGATAAAATAAGTGAAATATTTGTAAACCAAGGTCCTGGGAAAACCTCAAGCATTAGAAATTCGATAGCAATTGCTAAAGGTATTGCTTTTGCAAAAAATATTGATTTATATGGATTTTTGAGTGAACATTTAACTGATAAAGATGTAAATCAGTTAGTAAAAACTGATAAAAAAAATTTTACAAATATTAATTTGATTAAACCCCTTTACTCGAGTTAAAATATACTATGCTAGAAACTATTGAAGAAAAATGCCAAAAAAATGGTGTAAAACTTACAGATCAAAGAAGGATAATCGCAAGAGTAATATCCGAATCTAAAAAAACATATGGAGAATCTGACCATCCAGATGTTGATGAATTATATAATAGAGTTTCTCAAATAGATTCTAAAATTAGTATTGCTACTGTTTACAGGACAGTTAAGCTTTTTGAGGAAGCAGGTATATTAACAAAACATGATTTTAAATCTGGAAAGGCAAGATATGAATTAAATGATGATCATAATCATTTGATTGATATAAAAACTGGAGAGATAATAGAATTTGTTGATGAAGAAATTGAAGAATTACAAAAAAAAATTGCTGATAAATACGGTTATAAGCTTGTTGATCATAAATTAGAACTATACGGTATCAAAAAAAAATAATTAATGCATAAGAAGGTTTTTATAAAGACATTTGGTTGTCAAATGAATGAGTATGATTCTAACAGGATATACGATGCTGTTAGGTCGATAGGTTATAATAAAACTGAAAATCAAGAAGAGGCTGATTGTTATATTTTAAATACTTGTCATATTAGAGATAAAGCTAAAGATAAAGTTTATCATGAAATTGGGAGAGTAAAAAAATTATATAAAGACAAAAAAAAACCAATTATGGTTGTTGCAGGTTGCGTTGCACAAGCTGAAAATACTGAGATGCTTAATAGAGAGAAATATATAGATTTAGTTATAGGTCCTCAATCTTATCAAAAAATAAATAATCTTTTGAAAAACTTTGAAGAAGAAAATAAAGTTGAAGAAACTGAATTCGACTCAGTTTCAAAGTTTAGGTACTTCGATAATATTAAAAATAACAACACAAATGTTTCATCTTTTTTAACGATTCAAGAGGGTTGTGATAAGTTCTGTCACTTTTGTGTTGTTCCTTATACTAGAGGACCAGAGTATTCTAGACCATTCAAAAGCATTATTAATGAAGCCGAGAGATTGATAAAGAATGGATCTAGAGAAATAACTTTTCTTGGTCAAAACGTAAATGCATATTCTTATAAAAACGGATCTAGGGAGTACCGGCTGTCAGATCTTATAAATACACTCAGCAAATATTCCGAAATAAGTAGAATTAGGTATACCACATCTCATCCAAGAGATATGACAGATGATCTTATTGAATGTTACAAAAATTCAAAAAAATTAATGCCTTTTGTTCATTTACCAATTCAAAGTGGTTCTGACAGAATATTAAAAATGATGAACAGAAAGCACACTGTAAGTTATTATTTAAACATTTATGAAAAATTAATCAAAATTAATCCTGACATAAAATTTTCTAGTGACTTTATTATTGGATACCCCGGAGAAACAGAGAATGATTTCAAAGAAACCATAAATTTAGTTAATAAAATTAAATTTATAAATTCATTCTCATTTATTTTTAGCCCAAGACCAGGGACAAAGGCTGCAGAATTAGAGATTACTGATAAAGATAAACTTAAAAATAGACTGATAACTATTCAAGAAAAATTATTTAGCAATCAAATAGAATTAAATAAATCTTTAGAAGGAAAAACTTTAGAGGTGCTTGTTGAAAACAAACTTAAAAATCAAAACAAATATTTTGGAAGAAATAAATTTTTAAGTTCAGTTATTTTTGATGGCAATGAAAGTCATATTGGCAAATTAATTAAAGTGAATATCGAAAAAAGTAATCAAAATTCTTTATTTGGTAAAGTAACAGATGAAATGAAAGCAGCATAATTTGAAAAATTTTGCAAAATCAAAAATTAAACCTGATTTAAAATATGTATATTCAGAAAACAATGCCTTAAGTATTGTATTTCAAAGCAACGAATTACTTTTAGGTGTTTTAGGAGAATTTAATAATAACTTAAAAGAATTAGAAAAAATTACAAATTCTAGTATTTACTCTAGAGGAAACTCAATTTTATTAAAAAATACTCCTGAAAAAAATGAAATAATAAAGAATGCAATTCAATTCCTAGTAGATCAATTTTTAAATAATGGAACATTAGAAAAAAAGGATATAGAATCATCAGTAAACAAATTTATGATTGATGAAAAAGTTACAAATAAAAGTGGAAATGTTGAATATATAATAAAAACTCCAAAAAAATCTGTAATACCAAGATCAGAGAAACAAAAAAATTATATAAGGGCTTTAAAAGAATCTGATATTGTTATTTCTGCAGGACCAGCGGGAACTGGTAAAACTTTTTTAGCTGTAGCTGTTGCTTTAACAATGTTGCTTGAAAAAAAAATAGAGAAAATCATTTTATCTAGACCAGCGGTAGAAGCAGGAGAGAGATTAGGTTTTTTGCCAGGAGATATGAGGGAAAAAGTTGATCCTTATTTAAGACCTCTTTACGATTCATTATATGACTTATTAGATTTTGAAAAAATTCAAAAAAAAATAGAAGTTGGAGATATTGAGATTGCACCACTTGCATTCATGAGGGGAAGAACTTTAAAAAATTCATTTGCAATACTCGATGAAGCACAAAATGCAACAGATACTCAAATAAAAATGTTTTTAACAAGAATTGGTGAAAATTCCAAAATAGTAATTAACGGTGATCCTTCCCAAATAGACTTACCTAATAAAACAATGTCAGGTTTAAATAGATCAAAAAAATTACTTGGTCATTTAAAAGAGATATCCGTGGTAGATTTTGATCATACTGATGTTGTAAGACACCCACTAGTTTCCAAGATAGTCAAGGCTTATTCTGATAAAAATTCAGATTAATGATTAAAGCCAACATAGTTTTAGATAAAAAAATTTGGGAAAAGAAATTAAAAAAACCAGAGATATACTTCAAAAAGAAATTAAACAAATTATCTAAATTAAGCATCTTTAAAAATAAAAACCAAGAATTTACTGTGATGCTTACTAATAATAAAAAAATGAAATATTTAAATTTAAAATTTAGAAATAAAAATGTTTCAACGGACGTACTTTCTTTTCCTTTAAAAGTTAAATTAAAAAATAAATTATATTTAGGAGATATAGCAATTTCTTTTGAAATAATTAACAAAAGAGCAAAATCAACCAGTTTTGATCATGAATTAGATAAAATGTGGATACACGGTTATTTACATCTCTTAGGACATGATCATAAAAAAAATAAAGATTATTATTTAATGAACAAAAGAGAAAATTTAATATTTAAAAAATTGAATAAAATAAATTGAAATCTATTCTACAAAATAAAGCTTATTTATATTTAACATGTTTATTTTTAGGTATAATAACATCATTTAGTTTACCGCCATATAATTTTGTATTTCTTAATTTTTTATCACTTCCAACATTACTTTATATATTAATAAATTATACCCATAAAAAAATCATATCATTTTTTGTTGGTTGGGTCTTTGGATTTGGTTATTTTATTTCTAACCTTTATTGGATTACAAATTCTTTAACATTTGATGTAAATTTTAAATTAATTATTCCATTTGCATTAATATTAATACCTTTATTTTTAGGAATATTTTATGGTTTAGTAACTTTTCTAAGTAGTCTTTTTAATTTAAAAAATAAACTCTCATCAGTTTTGATTTTTTCGATTTTTTTTGGTGGGATTGAATTTCTAAGAAGTTATATTTTAGGTGGTTTTCCTTGGAATCTATTAGTCTTTAGTGTTTCAAATAATTTACCTTCTTTACAAATTTTATCCTATGTAGGGACTTACTCGTTAAATTTATTATCAATCACAATTTTCTTATTACCAATAATATTTTTTCGTAAGTATAAAAGTTCAGCAGCAGTTATCTTTTTTGTTTTGGATTAACTCTAGTAGTAATAAATTATTCGTATGGATACTTCAATATTAAAAATTTTGAAAAAAAAAAATACGATAAGCTAGACACTGTTATTCGAGTTGTTTCTCCAAATGTACCAATTGAAAGATTCTTAACAAATCAGAGTCCTGAAAAAAATATCGATGAATTACTTATTTTAAGTGGTCCAAATAAATCTGAAAAAAAAATATTTATTTTTCCCGAGGGTATAATTACTAGTATTTATTTTAGAGATCTCAAATTTTTTAAAAATATCTTCAAAAAAAAATTTAATGCAAACCATAAAGTCATTTTGGGAATTAATAGTATTAAAGAAAATAAAATTTATAATTCTTTAGTAGTATTAAATTCTGACATAGAATTATTGTATAAATACAACAAGAATAAACTAGTTCCATTCGGAGAATTTTTACCATTTGAAAATTTCTTCAAAAGAGTAGGTTTAAAAAAAATAACCCAAGGATATCAATCATTTTCAGCTGATAATAAAAGGGAAATTTTAGAAATTGATAAAATAAAATTTATCCCACTTATTTGTTATGAAATTATTTATTCAGGAAAAATTAATCCAAATAAAAAAAATTACGATTTTATATTAAATATTTCCGAGGATGGTTGGTTTGGCAAATCTATTGGACCCGCTCAACACTTATCTCATTCGATATTTAGATCAATTGAAGAGGGTAAAAATGTTATTAGATCTACAAACAATGGGGTTTCTGCTTTTGTTAATCCCAAAGGTCAAATTATTAAACAAATTAGTGAAAAAGGATATTTTGACGTTAATAAAATCAAACGTGTTGATAAAACTTATTTTGCTGAACACGGTAATAAGATCTTCTTTTATTTTGTCATAATTTATACTACTTTCATTGTGATTTTAAAAATTAGGGAGAATAAATGAAAAAAGATTACTTATTTACTAGCGAGTCAGTATCCGAAGGTCATCCAGATAAAGTTTGTGATAGAATTTCAGATATGGTTGTAGATACATATTTGGCTGCTGAACCTCAATCGAGAGTTGCTTGTGAAACTTTAACAACAACAAACAAAGTTGTCTTAGCTGGTGAAGTAAGAGGTCCAGAAATAAAAAAAAAAGATCTAATAGAAAAAGTAAGGCACTGCATCAAAGATATTGGTTATGATCAAGAAGGATTTACTTGGAAAGAAGCAACATCAGTCGAAAGTCATTTACACTCTCAATCAGCCGATATTGCTATGGGTGTAGATTCCTCTGGAAATAAAGATGAAGGTGCAGGCGATCAAGGAATTATGTTCGGTTATGCGTGTAATGAAACCGATGTGCTGATGCCAGCTCCAATACATTACTCTCATAAAATATTAAGACTTATGGCCGAGGATAGAAAATCTGGCAAATTAAAAAATATAGAACCAGACTCAAAAAGCCAAATTACAATTGAATATAAAGAAGGAAAACCATCGTCGGTAAAATCTGTGGTTATATCGACACAGCACTCTTCAGAAGTAAATCAAGCTCAAGTAAGAGAATTGGTTAAACCTTATATTGAGAGATCAATACCAAAAGAATTATTGAGTTCATTAGATGAAAACGAAATATATGTGAACCCAACAGGAAATTTTGTTATTGGAGGTCCAGATGGTGATAGTGGTTTGACTGGCAGGAAAATTATTGTTGATACCTATGGTGGTGCTGCACCACATGGAGGAGGTGCATTCTCAGGAAAAGATCCAACCAAAGTCGACAGGTCAGCTGCGTATGCATCGAGATATTTAGCAAAGAATGTTGTTGCATCTAAGATTGCTGACAAATGTTTAATACAACTTGCATATGCAATTGGTGTATCAAAACCTTTATCTATTTATGTCGATTTATTTGATAACGACAATGAAAAAAATATGCATGTAGAAAAGCTTATTCATGAAAATTTTGATTTAAGTCCTAGAGGTATAAGAGAAATGCTGGGACTAAATAAACCTATTTATGAAAAAACAGCTGCTTACGGACACTTTGGGAGAATTCCTGATAATAAAGGCTCATTTTCATGGGAAAAGACAGATAAATCTGACATATTTAGCAAGTAAATAAAGTTGAATATTAAAAAAAAATAAATATATTCCAAGAATATTATTGAGACTTCGAAATGGGCTTCGGCCCATTTTTTTTTAGGACTTTTAAATGTTAAATAGAAGAGCAGATAAACTAGAACTTATAAGAATTGCTGAAGCAGTTGCATTAGAAAAATCCATTGATAAAGAGCTAATCATTGGATCAATGGAAAATGGTATTGCGAAAGCAGCGAAATCTAAGTTTGGATCTGAAAATGAAATCAAAGTTGAAATTGACAGAGAAAATGGTGAAATCGGAATATTTAGAAGGCTAGTAATTGTTGAAAAACCTGAAAACTCAAATTTAGAGATAACTCTTAACGATGCAATAAAACTTAATGAAAGTAATGAAGGAAAACAAATTGGAGATGAGGTTCTTCAACCTTTGCCATCTTTTGATTTTGGCAGAATAGCAGCACAAACCGCAAAACAAGTAATCAGTTTCAATGTAAGGGAGGCAGAAAGAGAGAGACAATATAACGATTTTAAAGATAAAATTGATACCATCGTAAGTGGTATAGTTAAAAGATTAGAGTTTGGAAACGTAATTGTCGATTTAGGAAGGACTGAAGCAATAATTCAAAAAAACGAAATGATCCCTAGAGAAAATATAAAAGCAGGAGATAGAGTAAAAGCATATTGCTTGGATGTAAGGAGGGAACCAAGAGGACAACAAATATTTCTTTCGCGAGCACATCCTAAATTTATGGAAAAACTTTTCATTCAAGAAGTTCCAGAGATATACGATGGACTTATTGAGATTAAATCATCCTCGAGAGATCCAGGTAGTAGAGCCAAAATATGTGTAAAAGCAATTGATACATCTTTAGATCCAGTAGGCGCTTGTGTAGGAATGAGGGGAAGTAGAGTACAGGCAGTTGTAAACGAACTTCAAGGTGAGAAAATTGATATAGTCAATTGGTCAGAAGATCCAGCTGTCGTAGTCGCAAACGCACTCTCTCCAGCTGAGGTACAAAGAGTCAATGTAGATGAACAAGGAAGAAAACTTGATGTTATTTTGACTGAAGAAAATTTGAGTAAAGCAATTGGTAGAAGAGGTCAAAATGTTAGATTAGCAACAAAATTAATGAACTACGAAATTAATATTATGACTGACCAAGAAGATTCGGAAAGAAGACAAATTGAATTCAAAGAGAAAACAGACAATTTTGTAAAGAATTTAGAGTTAGATGAAACATTAGGTCAGTTGTTAGTTGCTGAAGGATTTGCATCTATTGATGATATTAAAGATAGCGATCCCGAAGCTTTATTGAAAATAGAGGGAATTGAGGAAGAGACTGCCAAAGAATTAATTGAAAGAGCTAAAGAATTTTATCAAAAGGACCAAGAGGAAATAGCCAATCGAATTAAAGATTTAGGATTAGAGAATGACTTAATTAATCACAAAGGTTTAACACCAGGAATGCTAGTAACACTTGGTGAACAAAAAATATTAACACTAAACGATTTTGCAGATTTGGCATCAGATGAATTGACGGGTGGATACGATGTCGTAAAGGGTGAAAGAGTAAGAATTAAAGGGTATTTAGAGGATTTTGCTCTTTCAAAAAAAGAGGCTGATGATTTAATTATGTCTGCAAGAGATATCGTGTATCAAGATTGAGAGATGAAAAATGGAAAAGAAAAAATTAAAGTTATCAATTTCTGGTGCGTCCAAGAAGACAATCAATAGTATTGAACAAGCAAAATCCCAGTCAAAGAATACAGTCGTAATTGAAAAAAGACCTCCTAGGTTTGGAGGTAAACCAAACTTTTCGAGGGGTTTAAAATCGTCAGAGAATAAATTACAAAGTACATTTATTCCAAAAAAAACACATTTTTCTAAGCCTTCAAATCCTATAACATCTGATTTCGAAAAAAGGAAATTAGCAGAACAAAGAGCTACTAGAAGATTAAAAGGTGAAAATTCTCAAAAAGAAAATAAATCTTCAAAATTAGGAGGTAAAAGAAGAGAGTTAAAGCTTACGGTATCTAGAGCCTTAAGTGGAGATGATATTGGAACGAGAACGAGAAGTATTGCTTCTTTAAAAAGAGCAAAGCAAAAAGAAAATAGATTACTTAATAAAGATGTTTCAAAAGAAAATTTTAAACCAGTTAAAAGAGATATTAATATACCCGAGGTAATTACTATAAGAGAGTTGGCGAATAGAATGGCTGAGCAGTCTAGCAGTATAATAAAATACTTGATGGGTATGGGTGTAAGAGTAACAATAAATCATACAATTGATTCAGATACAGCAGAGTATTTAGTTAAAGAATTTGGACATAATCCTGTTAAAGAGGAAAAAGCAGAAGATATCTTAGAAAAAATTAAAGAAATAAAAACCCAAAATCTAAAAAGTAGAGCCCCTATTGTAACAGTTATGGGTCATGTGGATCATGGTAAAACATCTGTTCTAGATACTCTTAGAAAGACTAATGTCGTTTCTGGTGAATTTGGAGGTATTACACAACATATAGGTGCATATCAGATAACTTATGAAAAAAATAAAATAACTTTTATTGATACTCCTGGTCATGCTGCATTTACCGAAATGAGGGCAAGGGGTTCAAAGTTAACTGATATAGTAATCCTAGTAGTCGCCGCTGATGATGGTGTAAAACCTCAAACAATAGAATCAATAAAACATGCTAAAGCTGCCAAAGTACCAATTGTTGTCGCAATAAATAAATGTGATCTTCCTGAAGCCGACCCTCAAAAAATTAAAAATCAGCTTTTAGAATATGAACTTATAGCTGAGGATTTATCCGGAGACACATTAATGGTGGAAATATCAACTAAAACAAAACAAAATTTAGATAAATTAGTTGAGAGTATTGTTTTGCAAGCAGAAATATTAGACCTAAAAACTGATTTTGATACTGATGCCAAGGGCATTGTCATGGAATCTAAAATTGATATAGGAAGAGGACCAATTGCAAATGTAATTATTACTGCAGGAACTTTGAGAAAAGGTGATTATTTTGTTAGTGGTTTAAAGTGGGGAAAAGTCAGAGCCATAATAAATGATCATGGAAAACAAATAGATATAGCTGAACCTTCAACACCAATTGAAATATTAGGGATTAATGGGGCGGCAAAATCAGGAGATGACTTTATTGTCTTAAAAACCGAGAAGGATGCAAAATCTCTGTCTGATGGCAGAATACAAGAGGCAAAGGAGAGCAAAAATCCATTATCATTCGTTACTCAAGACTCTGCTTTTAAAGACACATCATCTGAAGAATTAAATATTATAATAAAGTCAGATGTTCATGGTTCTTCTGAAGCTATAAAAAATGCAATAAATCAAATTCAACATGAAGAGGTAAAGCCAAAAATACTTCTATCAGATATTGGGATGGTTACAGAGACCGATGTCACATTAGCAAAAGCATCTAATGCAGTAGTCATAGCTTTTAACGTAAAACCTAGCAAAGAAGCTAAAAAAAGAGCCGAACAAGAAAAAATTTCAATATCTAGTTTTAATATTATTTATGAAGTTTTAGATTTTATAAAAAGTAAAATGTCTGGTTTATTAACTCCAGAAGTTGACGAAAAAATTATTGGAACTGCAGAGATATTAGAAATATTTAAAGTTTCAAAAGTTGGTAAGGTCGCAGGTTCAAAAGTAACAGATGGAGAAATTCTTCAAGACTCAAATGCAAGAGTTATTAGAGATGGTGCAATAATTTTTAATGGAAAAATAGGCTCTATATTTAGAGAGAAAAATCAAACTAGACAGGTATCTGCTGGTTTAGAATGTGGAATAACACTTAAAGATTTTGTCGATTTTCAAAAAAATGATGTAATTGAGGTTTATAATTCTACAATAACAGAGAGAACAATATAATGACTAGTTTTGGAAAACCAGTTACACAAAGACAATTAAGAGTTGGTGAAATGATTAAACAAGCTCTTGGTATGTTATTTATAAGAGATGAAGCAAAACTGCCAAACTTATCTACAAAAGAAATCACAGTAACCGAAGTAAGAATGTCTCCAGATTTAAAGACAGCAAAAATTTTTGTAATGCCTTTAGGCGGAAAAGATGCTGAAGAGGTTGTTGCTAAATTAAAAGAATTTTCATTTGTAATTAGAAAAGTCTTATCAAAAAAGATAGTAATGAAATTTTTACCAAAACTATTTTTTGTTAAAGATGATTCTTTCGATTATGCAGAAAAAATTGAAAATTTAATAAAACAAACAAATAAATAAGGAAAAGAAAATGGTAAACAAAGCAAAAGAACTTTCAATTCATGATAAAGATACAGGTTCTTCAGAAGTTCAAGTTGCTCAATTAACAAATAAAATTGAGAACTTGTCTAAACATATAAAACAGTTCAAAAAGGACAAACATTCATCTGTTGGCCTTTTAAGAGCAGTAAATAGAAGAAAAAAATTATTAGACTATTTAAAGAAAAATAAAATGGAGTCTTATAAAGAAGTAATATCAAAATTAAATTTAAGGAAGTAAATGTTTAAAGTTATAAAGAAAGAAATAGAAGTAGCAGGAAAAAAAATAAGTTTAGAAACTGGTAAAATAGCGAGACAAGCAGATGGGGCAATTGTAGCTCAATGTGGAGAAACTGTCGTTTTAGCAACTGCAGTTGGAGCTAAAAAAGTTAATCCAGACATGGATTACTTTCCTCTGTCAGTAAATTATCAAGAAAAATATTATGCCGCTGGTAAAATACCAGGTGGATATTTCAAAAGAGAAGCAAGACCAACGGATAGTGAAACATTAATTTCAAGATTAATTGATAGACCTATCAGACCACTTTTTCCAGATGAATTTAAAAATGAAGTTCAGTTACTGCCTACTGTGATATCTTATGATAAAGAGAACGAAGCAGATATTTTATCAATAATTGCTTCATCAGCAGCTTTGGCAATTTCTGGAATGCCTTTCATGGGTCCTGTAGGTGCATCTAGAGTTGGCTTTATTAAAGGAAAATATGTTCTTAATCCTACTAAAGCAGAACTGAAAGATTCAAAACTTGATCTTGTAGTGGCAGGAACAAGAGATGCAGTTTTAATGGTTGAGTCTGAGGCAAGTGGTTTGACTGAAGAGGAAATGTTAAATGCTGTTAAGTTTGGCCATAAAGGTTTTGTTCCTATAATTGATATGATACAGGAAATAGCTAAAGAATGTAAAAAACCTGATTGGGTTATTGAGAAAAAAGATCTTTCAGAAGTAAAAAATAAACTTGAAAGTGAATTTACAGAAGAACTTAAAAAAGCATTTTCAATAAAAGATAAACAAGAAAGATCAAATTTAATATCTGATATAACTGATAAAGCAAAAAAGCTTTACGGAGAAGATGAAAATTATTCAGATCTCGATGTCAATTCCGAACTTAAAAATCTAGAGAAAAGAATTGTGAGAACAGATATTCTAAAAAATAAAAATAGAATTGATGGCAGAGGTCTTGCAGATGTTAGACCAATCATGTGTGAAGTTGGTATACTCCCAAGAGTACATGGTTCTGCTTTATTTACTAGAGGAGAAACACAAGCAATTGTTACTACTACACTTGGTACTTCCGATGATGAGCAAAAAATAGAGAGTCTTGATGGATTGCAAAAAGAAAGATTTATGCTTCATTATAATTTTCCACCTTTTTCAGTTGGAGAAACTGGAAGAATAGGTACTGGCAGAAGAGAAATTGGTCATGGAAAGTTAGCTTGGAGAGCAATAAATTCTTCTTTACCTTCAAAGGAAAGTTTTCCCTACACATTTAGAATTGTTTCAGAAATAACAGAGTCAAATGGTTCGTCATCAATGGCAACTGTTTGTGGTTCTTCTTTAGCACTAATGGATGCAGGAGTACCAATTAAAGAACCAGTTGCTGGTATTGCAATGGGCTTAATTAAAGAGGGAGATGATTTTAGTGTGCTTTCAGATATTTTAGGAGATGAAGATCATTTGGGTGATATGGATTTTAAAGTTGCTGGAACTAAAGATGGAATAACATCTCTTCAAATGGATATTAAAATCACAGGAATAACATTTGAAATTATGGAGCAAGCTTTAAAACAGGCAAAAGATGGAAGAATCCACATTTTAGGTGAAATGAATAAAGCTATATCTAAATCAAGAGACGATGTCGGAAAACATACTCCTAAGATGGAAAAAATTACTGTAGATAAAAAAGATATTGCGACAGTTATTGGAAAAGGTGGAGCAACTATTAGAGAAATAGTTGAGGTATCTGGTGCCAAAGTTGATATCAATGACGAAGGTGAAGTTACAGTAGCTGCTCCAGATGAGGAATCTAGAAATAAAGCTATGCAGATGATAAAAGACTTAACGGCCAAGGCTGAGCTCAATAAAATTTATAACGGTAAAGTAATGAAAATAATGGAGTTTGGCGCATTTGTTAATTTTCTAGGTAAACAAGATGGTCTCGTCCACATATCAGAGCTTGCTGATAAAAGAGTCGGTAAGGTAACTGATGTCGTAAAAGAAGGTGATGAAGTTAAAGTTAAAGTAATAGGCTTTGATAGAGGAAAAGTTAAGTTATCAATTAAACAAGCTGCAATATAAATTTTTAGGAGAAATATGAAAAAATTTGATGATTTGATGAGCATAAGCAATGAAATTGAAAATATAAGCGCTAGTGATGCAAAAGAAAAGCTAGATGACCCAAATGTTCAATTTATCGATGTTAGAGACAAAGAAAGCTTTTCAAAAGGCACGATTGGTAACGCAATTCACCTAGATAGAGGTTTACTAGAATTTTATTTAGCAGAAGGTAGTCCTCTAGAAAATGATATGTTCAAAAATAATCCAGATAAAGAATATGTAGTTTTTTGTGGCGTCGGTGGACAAGGAACATTAGCAACCAAAACTATGAAGGACATGGGGGTTAAAAATGTCAAAAATATCACTGGTGGAATGAAAGAGTGGGAAAAGATCAAGTAGAAAATAATTGTAATAAATTATAATAAAATGAAGCTTCTAAAAAATTTTAAATTTGAAATACTCAAAAATAAATATAGAGGATATTTATTACTTGGTAGTTTTGCATTTTTTTTTATTAAAGGTTTAATTTGGTTAGGTATTTTTATAGCTATTGGTTTAGGTATGACTAATTCTTTTTAAATTAAGATAATTACCAACAAAATTATTTGAACAAAATTTATCATCACAGAAAGAAAGTGTGACTGTTTAAACTTTTTATCCTGCTTTTCATCTCTGAACTTATTTATCAGTGGCATTAATACAAAATTTGATACGGCAAATAATACCGCGACACTTAAAATTAAATAAAAATCTAAGGAAAAAATTTTCAGAATTATAAATAAAATTAAAACTAAAATACTAACAGCTAAATTAACATTATAGTAATAAGGAAATATTTTTCTTATAAATTTTCTAGCATTTTCTTCATTTAATGCACTGAAAGTGACGGGTGCTACAACAAAAGAAAAGAAGATCATAATTCCTAATATTATAGATGTAAGATAAAAACTAAGTTGGCTTATCATTATAAAAGTTAATTTAACAATTTACCCTTGGCTTTTTTAAACTCTTCTTCATCCAAAACTCCACTTTCGTACAACTCATTTAATTTAATTAATTTTTCTAAAGTTTCATTTGTTTGCTTAATTTCCAAATTTGTTGATAACTCTTTAATATATTGTGTTAGATCAATTTTGTGATGATCTTTTGCTCTTACTTCTAATTCAAATTGTTTATGTCTTTTAGCGCCAATTGAAACTACTTGATCCATGATTTTTTTGTGCTCTGGATAATTTGATATATTATATTTGTGATACTCTGATCTGTCCTCCTTTATAAATTTACTTTTAGGAGCACCTAAAATTTCAGGATCAAAATAATAATCGATTACGAACCACTTTCCTCCAGTCAATCTAGAAAAATAGCTATGCGAACTTCCAATTGCAACTTTTGGAAGTTTTATCTGATTGTCCCTTAACCACGCTTTGTATTGAGATTGAACTCCTCTTAATTCAGGATCATCTGGATCATGTAATTCTTTGTGGACATCTAAGTGCATAATCCAAAAACAGTTATGAGAAGAACCTTTGGCATAATATTCTATGATGTAATATTCGGGTCTATCATAACATCCATCATATTTATTTTTAAAAACTATTTCATTTAATGCAGCATTTAAATATCCTTGCCATTTAGCAGGTAATTTTAATTCAGCGACCGAGAAACCTTCAGTGGCTTTTTTATTTTTAATTTTTAATAAATCATAGCCTTTTGCAATAAGACCATAGTAACTATATGAAAATCTGTCAGCAACTATCCACTTACCCTTGGGTAGTTCAAAAGAATATTTATTGCTGAATTTTATTCTATCAGATATTTCATCACCGATTCTATAGCTCTTAGCATATGAAATTTCTAGTGCATTAAAAAATAATAAGACAATTAGAAAATATTTTTTCATATAGATTAAAATATATATTAATTTTAAACTTTATTTATTATTCAAATGAACCTTTTTTCAAATTACTTTCCAATATAAGATTGCCATGCTTCTTCTCAAATCTCTCAATGGTTAAAGTTTTGGGTTTTTTTTTTATAAAATCAGATAAAGCATAACCTTTAATTCTGTAAATATGTTTACCGTTCGGTGGGCACATACCCTGGTAACCTTTTCTTCCAGAGCTGTTTTTGCCAGAAAGTCCAACTCCAACTTTCCCTTTTTTTGTTGGATTTAATTTTGTATTAGATACTGGTATATCAACAACAATCCAGTGCACCCAAGTTTTTCCTGCCACACTTTTTGCATCTGGATCATCTATAATAATAGCTAATGATTTTGCTTCATCAGGTATATTCTTAAATTCTACTGTTATTGATATATCTTCACCTCCCATTTTTTTGCAAGCATTTTCCTTCGGAATTGATGAGCCATCCTTGAAATTTAATTCAATATTTAAAGCATTAGAGTTTGAACAAAAAATAAAAGTTACAATTATTAGTAAAATTCTCTTCATAATTTAAGTTATAATATTTTTTGGATCTGGCATTCCAACTTTATTGTAACCAGCATCCACATAATGAATTTCACCAGTAACACCACCTGCCATATCGCTTAAAAGATATAGTGCTGAATTTCCAACATCAAGATTATCAACATTTCTTTTTAAGAACGAATGATCAGCATTCCACTTGTACAGAAATTTAGCATCACCAATGGCAGATGCAGCAAGTGTTTTGATTGGACCAGCGCTTATTGCATTTACCCTTATATTTTTTACTCCTAAATCTCTTGCAAGATACTTTACACTAGATTCTAGAGCAGCTTTGCAAACACCCATTACATTATAATTAGGTATGGCTTTATTTGCTTCATAACTTAAAGTAATCATACTGCCACCTTGCTTCATTATTTTAGATGCTTCTCTAGCAACCTCAGTAAATGAAAAACAAGATATTAACATACTTCTCAAAAAGTTTTCACGAGTAGTATTTAAATATTCACCTGATAATTCTGACTTATCTGAAAATGCAATTGCATGTACAATAAAATCAATTTCTCCCCATTGACCTTTCACATCTTCAAAAAGTTTTATAACCTCTTCTTTTTTTTCAACATCACAACTAAATGTTACTTTTGAATTTAGTTTTTCTGCAAGTGGAACGACTCTTTTTTTTAAAGCATCACCCAAATATGTAAAAGCTAACTCTGCTCCAGCTTCTGCTAGTTTTTGTGATATACCCCATGCAATTGACCTCTCATTGGCAACCCCCATAATAAGACCTTTTTTTCCCTTCATTAAACTCATAGATCTAAACTTTCTCAAACACTAATGTTGCATTGGTCCCACCAAAACCAAAGCTGTTAGACATAATTGCGTTTAAATTTACATCTTTTTCGACTTGTGTAACAATTGGATAATTTTTTGCTTCATCATCCATTTCGGAAATATTTGCTGAAGCTGAAATAAAATTATTTTTCATCATTATCAAACTGTAAATTGCTTCATGAACTGAGGTTGCGCCTAAAGAATGACCTGACAAAGATTTTGTAGAACTTATCTTAGGTTTATAGTCTGGAAAAGCTTCACCAACTGCTTTTAATTCTGTAATATCTCCTACAGGTGTAGATGTTCCGTGAGTATTAATATAGTCAATTTTATTTTTTGAAGTTGTTAGAGCCATTTTCATACATCTCACCGCTCCCTCACCAGATGGTGCAACCATATCATATCCATCTGATGTTGCTCCATATCCGGTTAATTCTGCGTATATTTTAGCACCTCTTGCTTTGGCATGTTCGTATTCTTCTAAAACAAGAACTCCACCTCCACCAGCAATCACAAAACCATCTCTTGTTTTATCATATGGTCTTGAAGCTTTTTCAGGGGTATCGTTATATTTTGATGATAGCGCAGTCATTGCATCAAACATTGCAGTCATAGCAAAGTGAACCTCATCACTACCGCCTGCAAAAATAATATTTTGTTTTCCTAATTGAATAAGTTCCATTGCGTTACCAATACAATGACCACTCGTTGCGCATGCAGAACTTATTGTGTAATTAGTGCCTTTTATTTTAAATGGAACTGCTAGAGTGGCAGAAGCAGTACTTGCCATTGTTCTTGGAACAATAAATGGACCCATTTTTTTTGGATTTTTTTCTCTAGTCTTATCTGATGCTAAAATCACATTTTCAATTGATGGTCCTCCAGATCCCATGACCATGCCTGTTGAAATATTACTAACCTCATTTTCTTTTAATCCAGAGTCTTTAACTGCTTCACTCATTGCAACATAATTATATGCTGATCCAGCACCCATAAACCTAATAACTTTTCTATCTATATAATCTTCCAATTTGATATTTGGTTTACCATGAACATGGCTTTTTAAATTATGCTCTTTGTACTCCTCAGAAAATGTTATTCCTGATTTTGTATTAATTAACGATTGATAAACTTCATCTTGGTTATTTCCCAAACATGAAACTACACCAAGTCCTGTTACAACTACTCTTTTCATTATTTAAATAATCCTACTTTAAGATTTTCTGCACTATAAATCTTTTTTCCATCAGCGAGCAATATTCCATTTGCAAGTCCTACAGTTGTTTCTCCTTTAACAAGAATTCTTTTCATATCTATTTCGTATGTTGCCATTTTGACATTTTTAAGAACTTCACCAGTAAATTTTACAGTGCTTACACCCAATGCTCTACCTCTTCCTGGTTTTCCAAGCCAACCAAGAAAAAAGCCAACCAGCTGCCACATTGCATCTAAACCAAGACAACCTGGCATAACTGGATCTTCTCTAAAATGACAATCAAAGAACCACAAATTATCCTTAATATCAAGTTCGGCTTTCATAGATCCTTTTTTATAAAAACCCTCACTCTCAGTTATTTCTGTAATTCTATCAAACATTAGCATTGGTGGAGAAGGTAATTTTGCATTACCTGGACCAAATAACTTACCATTAGCGCAATCAATTAGTTCGTTGTAATTAAAGGAACTTTTTTTCATAATTTTGTAATCTTATTACTTGATTTAGGTACATTATAATATACAAATAGTTTAGAATAGTTTTAAATTGCTAATGACTAGTAAACAAGAATTTATTGAAAAACTAAGAAACTCTAGCTTAAGACCAACTAAACAAAGAATAAATATATGCGAGGTTTTATTTAATAGAGATAAAACTTTCCATTTCACAATAAACGACTTATTCAATTTGATAAAAGATAAAACTGGAGAGAAAGTTTCTTTAGCAACTGTTTACAATACAGTTCATGCATTTCATAAAAAAGGATATCTAAAAGAAATTCCAATAAATTCTAATCAAACCTACTTTGATACAAATGTCACAGATCACCACCATTTCTTTGATGTTAAAGAAGAAAAGCTTATTGATCTTAAAAATGAGGATGTGGGACCGATAGAGATACAAAAATCTATACCTGGAAAAAAAATTAAATCAGTTGAAGTTTTAGTAAAATTAGAGGACTAAGTTTCAAAATTAAATCATAAATATTCTGACTTATTGACAATCTTCTTTAGAATAATTATAAACAACGAATTAGAACAATTATAATATTAAAGGAGATATATAATAATGAGTGCGGAATTTCATAAAAGTAAAACATTTAAATCAGCAGAATTAAGTAAGTGCCCTTTTACGGGTGCGGGTACACCAGCAAAATTTAGCGCTGGTAGAGGACAAACAAATAGAGATTTTTGGCCAAATAGTTTGAATTTGAAAATTTTAAGTCAGCACTCGAATTTATCAAATCCAATGGAGAAAAAATTTAATTATTCTAAAGAATTTAAAAAACTGAATTACAAAGCACTCAAAAAAGATTTAAACAAATTAATGACAGACTCACAAGATTGGTGGCCAGCAGATTACGGTCATTATGGTCCTTTATTTATTAGATTAGCATGGCACGCAGCAGGCACATACAGAACAGGTGATGGTAGAGGGGGAGCTGGAACAGGTAATCAAAGGTTTGCACCATTAAATGCTTGGCCTGATAATGTTAATCTAGATAAAGCTAGATTACTTTTGTGGCCAATAAAACAGAAATATGGAAAAAGAATTTCTTGGGCAGATTTATTTATACTAGTTGGAAATGTAGCATTAGAGTCAATGGGCTTTAAAACGTTCGGTTTTGGAGCGGGAAGAACTGATATCTGGGAACCAGAAGATGATATTTACTGGGGTTCAGAAAAAGAAATGTTAGGTGTTAAGAGATACAGTGGAAAAAGAGATCTTGAACAACCATTGGGGGCTTCTCACATGGGATTAATTTATGTAAATCCACAAGGTCCAGATTTTAATCCAGACCCATTGAAAGCAGCTCATGATATTAGAGAAACATTCGGACGAATGGCAATGAATGATTATGAAACAGTTGCACTAGTTGCTGGTGGTCATACTTTTGGAAAATCTCATGGTGCTGCACCTGAATCACATAAAGGACCTGATCCAGAAGCATCAAGAATTCAAGATCAAGCAACTGGTTGGAATAGTAATTACAAATCAGGAAAAGGTGTACACGCAATAAGTAGTGGTATTGAAGGGGCATGGACACAAACACCAACACAATGGGATATGGGTTACTTTGATTGTTTATTTAACCATGAATGGGAATTGACAAAAGGACCTGCTGGAGCATTTCAATGGACTCCAAAAAAGAATGGTCAGAGAATTAAAATGGTTCCTGATGCTCATGATAAAAGTAAAATGCATCCTCCAATGATGCAAACAACTGATTTATCTTTGAGAATGGATAAAAGTTACGGACCAATTTCAAAACATTTTTATCAAAATCCAGATGAATTTGCTGATGCATTTGCAAGAGCTTGGTTTAAGCTTACTCATAGAGACATGGGACCAAGAGCATGTTATTTGGGTAGCGAAGTACCAAAAGAACAATTAATTTGGCAAGATCCTATAGATAAACCAAAATATAAACTTAAATCAAAAGATATAAGAGATTTAAAATCAAAGCTTTCAAAATCAAAAATCTCTGTTTCTGATTTAGTTTCTACTGCTTGGGCTTCTGCTTCTACATACAGAGGTTCTGACAAAAGAGGTGGAGCAAACGGAGCAAGAATTATGCTTGAGCCTCAAAGAAGTTGGAAAGTCAATAACCCTAAAAAACTTTCAAAGGTTATTAAAGCTTTACAAAAAATTAAGAAAAAATTTGATACAAATAAAAAATCAGTCTCAATGGCGGATCTTATAGTATTAGGTGGAAATGTAGGAATAGAGATGGCAGCAAAAAAAGCTGGTCATAAAATTCAGGTTCCATTTACTCCTGGAAGAGGAGATGCAAGACAGGACCAAACAGATGTAAATTCATTTGGATTACTTGAGCCGCAAGCGGATGGTTTTAGAAACTACATAAAAAAAGGTAAATCTAATGTTTCAGCTGAGGAAAAATTAATTGATAAGGCACAATTAATGGGAT
This sequence comes from uncultured Pelagibacteraceae bacterium, assembly GCA_902577875.1. GTDB lineage: Bacteria > Pseudomonadota > Alphaproteobacteria > Pelagibacterales > Pelagibacteraceae > Pelagibacter. The sequence goes on from CACHAX010000005.1 coordinate 28,297, forward strand.
TAACGGCACCAGAGATGACAGTTCTTGTAGGAGGAATGAGAGTTTTAGATACAAACTATGATAGTTCCAAAAATGGAGTTTTCACAAAAAAACCTGGAACTCTATCAACAGATTATTTTGTAAATCTTCTTGATATGAGTACCACTTGGAAAGAAACTGACAAATCTGAACAATATTTTGTTGGTAAAGATAGAAAGTCTAAAAAAACTAAGTGGAAAGGTTCAAGGGTTGACCTTATTTTTGGTTCAAATTCTCAATTAAGAGCATTAGCTGAAGTCTATGCCTGCAAAGACTCGTCTGACAAATTTGTTAGAGACTTTGTATCTGCATGGGTCAAAGTGATGAATGCAGATAGATTTGATTTAAGATTAAATTAGTATAGAAAAAGGCGGAAAAAAAATGACATCATTAAATTTTGAAGATTTTTATAAAGTTCCTGAAATCAAATTTGACATCTCAAAATTACGTAAAGATTTAGATGCGATATTAGAGAAAAAAAGATTTAATTCACCAGGAGTAACTCACTTTGGTGCAATTCCTTTAAATCAAATTCCTAACGATGAAGAGTCAATTAAGGGAAATAACATTAGAGGAAAATATTGGACTATTGCTGATGAGACAGGAAAAGAAGTTTCACGAGACATTGATATTGACGAGTCAAAATATACTCAATTAGTGTCTGAATTTGAGAATACTTATTTCAAGGAAGTTTATGAAATCCTGAGCAAAAAATTTAAACTAGGAAGGGTAAGACTCCTGTTAAAAGAACCTAGATCTACACTAAGCTGGCATAAAGACCCAGAATGTCGATTGCATGTTCCAATAGTAACTAATGCTGGTTGTTCAATGGTCATAGAAAATGTTGCAAAACATTTGCCTGCTGATGGTCATGTGTGGATTACCAATAATACAAAATATCATAACTTTTTTAATGGAGGAGAACAGGCTAGAGTTCACTTAGTTGCTTGTGTTCTTGAGAGCCCGTTTAAAGAATAATGGAAGTTACTAACGGTATTTTTAAAGCTGCTGGACAGATTTACACTAATAACAGAGGCTCAATTTTAAGAACAATCGTTTATACGATTGGTCACTTTGCAATTGCCATAACAGTTTTGATGTTGGTTGCGGATGTATCATTTATGATAGCCTTAACTGATGCAATCGTAGAACCAATTGCTAATTCTATTTGGTATTTCGTTTTAGATAAGTGGTGGGCAAGTAGATCAAAAAGTTAATAATAATCATTATCAATAAATAAATAGAAAAAATTTTATAAGGATAATTTGTAGTAATAATAATTATTCGCAAAAAAAATGCGTAAATAATAATTATTCGCAAGGATATTTGTTGAAAATAATTTTTTCATATTTAATTTTAAAGAATGCAAATAGAAAATTACAATTGTAAAAAATGTGGATTAACAATTTCTTCAACTTGTTCTAAGTGTGATAAAATAGTTGATGTTGAAGTCCTTGATGATGGATGTATTGTTCAAAAGACTAAATGTGTTGATTGTGCGAATGCTCCAGTGATCAAAGACGTATGTGTCCAACAAAAATAATTAGTAAATATATATAACTTAAAGGGTTAGTTGATTTTTCCCCAAAGATTTTTTTCATCAACCCACCCTTTAAAACTTTTTGTTTCTACTAAACACCAATTTCTCTCACATTTTTTTACTAACAATAATCTTCCAGTTTCTATTTTAGCCAAGGGTTTGGAAAATTTAGTTGGTTTTTTGAAAAGAATTTTATTTGTCACAGTTATAAAGGATTTTGATTGCTTCAATTGAGATATATGTATCCACCCACCATTTTTTTTATTATCAATTATTCTTCTAAAATTTTCTTTTTTATCAATCACTTTTACTGGCAAGTTTATTTTCTTGTAAATATACTTTATTGGATAATCAAAACTTGGTCCATATCTTACGTTTACCTTATCATTTCTAAGCATTAAAAATTTTTCATTATCCTCCGAAATGGCATTCGAGGTAAAAAATATTATGATTAAAATCTTGAAGATTAATTGCACAAGCAACCTTTTTTTTTAGTAAATTTTATTTTTCTAAATTCTAGTTTTTTTAGATTAACCACCAGAATTGATGAGTGAAGACTTTTATTGGAAGAGATTATGTTTTTTAAAACTTCATTTGCTTGCATACTCCCAATTATATTTGATGTGGTTCCCAATATTCCTTCGCTTTCACAATTTAAAATTTCATCAGACGGTTCTGATTGATAAAAGCACTTTAAACATGGACTTGATTTTTTATTAAAATCGAATGAAAAAATATGTCCATCAAATTTACTAATAGCCCCAACTATTAATTTTCTTTTATACTTTAATGAAAACTTATTTATTAAAAATTTAGTTTTAAAATTATCTGTTCCATCTACAATTATATCGAAATCTTTAATAATTTTATTTAAATTTTTTTCAGAAGCTTTTTCTTTTAAAATTTTGACTTTTACATCTCTGTTAATTAATTTTATTCTTCTTTTAAAGATATCAACCTTAAATTTTCCAATATCTTTTGAAGTATACAAGATTTGTCTCTGAAGATTTGAAATATCCACTTTATCGTGATCAATAGCTCCTATATACCCTACACCACATCTAGCCAACAAATCTGCAACTGGACTACCTAATCCACCAATTCCTACAATTAAAACTTTTGAATTAATTATTTTCTTTTGTCCTAATATACCAATATCTTTAAGTATTATTTGTCTAGAGTATCTCTCAAGCTTTCGTTTTGATAATGAATTTTTCACTTACCTGTTGATCCAAATCCACCTGAACCTCTAATTGTCTCAGGCAAAGCTTCTACCGTTTCAAAATCCACTTTCAGAATTGGCATTAATATCATTTGAGCAATTCTATCATCGTTATTTACTGTAAAGTCGTTATCTCCATGATTAAATAAAATTACTTTTATTTCTCCTCTGTAGTCACTATCAATAGTTCCAGGAGTATTTAAAACACTTATATTATTTTTAGCTGCTAAACCTGATCGTGGTCTGATCTGAACTTCGGTATCTTCAGGTATTGCGATCGATATACCTGTTGGCACTAAAGCATTTTCGCCAGGTTTAATTACTATTTTCTTTTCAATGAAAGCAGTCAAATCTAGTCCAGATGAACCTGTTGTTTTATATTCTGGTAGTTTAACTTTTTTGTCTAATTTTTTAATTAAGACTTTCACCATTAAGTTAATTAATCTGTTGAATTATTCTTTTGACTATTTCCTCAGCGACCAATGATTTACTCATCTTTTCAAAATTTTCTTCAGGTTTATTTTTGTAAAATATAGAAATTTTATTAAAATCTGATCCAAATCCTATAGTTTGGTCTGAGACATCATTTGCAATTACCCAATCACAATTTTTTTCATTCAACTTCTCTTTTGCATTAGTCGAGAGATTGTTTGTTTCTGCTGCAAAACCAATTGTTATTTTTGGTCTTAATGAATTGTGATTAGATATATGATTTAAAATATCGATATTTTTTTCTAGCTCTAAGTTAAATTCATCATTCTTTTTAATCTTTGTACTTCTATAATTTTTCACTTTAAAATCAGAAACAGCTGCAGAAAAAATAGCTACATCTGTTGGAAGATTATTTAAACTTTCTTTGAACATCTCTTCAGCTGTCTCAACACTTATAAAATTAACACCATCCAAAGGTTTAATGCTTGTCTTTCCGGAAATAAGTGTCGTATCAAATCCATTGTCTCTAAGACATTTGGCTATTTCATATCCTTGCTTGCCACTGGATTTATTTGTAATAAATCTTACAGGATCAATATATTCATTAGTTGGTCCAGCAGTAACTAAAGCTTTTAATTTTTCATTTTTATCTAAATTAGAAAAATAATTTTTAAGTGTATTGAATATTTCATTTGGTTCTGTCATTTTTCCTTCACCGTATTCACCACATGCCATATCTCCTATCTCTGGCCCAATAATTTTGTATCCAAAGCTTTTTAATTTTAATATGTTTTCTTTGGTAGAAGGATGCTCCCACATTCTTACATTCATTGCCGGTGCTAAAAATATTTGTTTGTTAGAAGCTAATAAAACAGTAGATGCCAAATCTTCTGCATTTCCTGAGGCTACTTTTGATATGGTATTAGCTGTAATTGGCGCAACTAATACTGCGTTAGCCCATCTTGATAAAGATATGTGGTCCATCTCAGCTTCGTCCTCTGCACTAAATATATCGTCATAAACTTTTTCTTGGGAAAGAGACGAAACAGATAGTGGAGTTACAAATTCTTTTGCATTTTTTGTTAATATAGTTTTTACACTAGCACCATTTTTCTTAAATAATCTTATTAACTCAAGACTTTTGTAAGCAGAAATACCACCACATATAATTAACAGAATTTTTTTATTCTCAAAATAATTCATCGTGGAGATTAAAATACTACTAATCCTAAAATTACAAGTAATAATAAACCAATTATTGATTGATTTCTGAAAGCTACCATTTCATTTTTTTTTGTATTTAGATCATTATACGTATTAGTATTTTGTGGAATTTGTCCACTTGCAAGAAATGTTAATGCTTGGTTTGCTTTATCCATTATTTGCGGCATTTCTGGTAATCTTTTTATAACTTCTGCAGAATTTTTTAGAGTTTCATTTAATGTTGTTATAGGATCTTTTGTCTCTTTAAGCCATTTTTCAAGAACAGGTCTTGATGTTTCCCAAATGTTTGTCTCTGGATTTAATCTTCTTGCAACACCTTCAACCACTACCATAGTTTTCTGTAGCATGAGCAACTGTGGTTGAGTTTGCATATTAAATTTTTCAGTAACATCAAAAAGCTGCTTAAGTAGTTTACCGCCAGATATATCTTTAATTGATTGACCAAATATTGGCTCCCCTATTGATCTTAGTGCTTGTGCAAGATCGTCAACAGGTACTTCTTTTGGAACTAAACCTGCAGCTAAATGAACCTCAGCTACTTTTTTATAATCTCGTTTTATAAATCCATATAAAATTTCAGCAAGAAATTTTTTACTTAAATCATCTAACCTTCCCATTATACCAAAATCGATAGGAACTATTTGACCACTATTATTTATAAAAATATTACCTTGATGCATATCTGCATGAAAAAAACCATCCCTGACAGCATGTCTTAAAAAATGTTGAATAATATCTGATGCAATTTTTTTGGTATCTATATTTCTTTTTTCTAATTCTTCTGTTTCTCTTATTGATACACCCTCAACCCAGTCTAAAGTCATTACATTTTCACTTGTGAAATTCCAATAAATTTTAGGAACTTGAAATCCACTGTCGTTTTTAGTATTTTCTGAATATTCATTAGCGGCAGCAGCTTCAAATCTTAAATCCATTTCTAAGTTAGTTATTTCTTTTAGTAAATAAACAACCTCAACTAATTTAAGTCTTTTTGTCTTTTTGATAATTGATTCAGTTAAAAAAGCAAAAAGCATCAAGGCATCAATTTCTTCATTAAATATTTTTTTTATATTTGGTCGTAAAATTTTTATAGCCACATCTTTAATTGTGCCATTATCATTTATCTGCGCTTTATGAACTTGAGCTATAGATGCTGCCGCAACTGGTTCTGATAGATTTATAATTGAATTAAAATTATCTTCTCCTAAATCTTTTTTTATTATTTCTTTAGCTTTAGATAATTTAAAAGGAGGCAAACGATCTTGTAAACTTTCAAGTTGTTTTGACAATTTTTCTCCAATTATATCTGGTCTAGTTGCTAGAAATTGGCCTAATTTAATAAATGTTGTCCCCATTGATTGTAAGGAGTTTGATAATCTTTCACCCTCGGTTTCATTTACAAAAGAATTATCTTTTTTTGAAAATGATAAAGACAAAAGATAGAATAAAATTTTTATCCCAGTTGGTGGATTATGAAACTTTGTGAATATATTTAACGCGTCAGATTTTGCTAATTTTCTTCCAAGCTTAAAAAGAATATATAATTTTTTAATCATATTTTCCAACCTGAATGAATAGCGACTATTCCACCAGAAAAGTTTCTATATTCACATTTAATAAAATTATTTTTATCCATTAAATTCTTAAGTTCTTCTTGATTAACAAATTCTTGGATACTTTTTACTAGATATTCATAAGGCTCTTTTTCACCAACAACGAATTTTCCTATTTCTGGAATTAATTTAGAGTATCTTTTATAGACTAAATCTAAGTTTAAATTTTGAATTTTTGAAAATTCTAAACAAAAAAATCTACCACCTGATTTTAAAACTCTGTAAGCCTCACTTAAAGATCTTTCTATATTTTTTGTATTTCTTAAACCAAAACTGATTGTGTAATAATCACATGAATTAGATTTTAACGGCAAATTTTCTGCTGATCCCTTTATCCAGTTGATATTTTTGTAATTTGATAGTCTATATTTTCCCTTTTTCATCATTCCTTCATTGGGATCAATACAATATATTTCTGTATTTTTATTTGAACTATTATCGATATAAAGTTTTGCTATATCACCCGTCCCACACGCAACATCTGCTAGAATTTTATTTTTTCCTGGGTTCATCCAATTTATTAAATTTCTTTTCCATATTCTATGAACACCAAGTGACATCAAATCATTCATGATATCGTATTTATCATAAACTTTATCAAATACACCTTGTACTAGACCTTTTTTATTTTGAAGATATTGTTGCATAAAATAAATAATATTAATTAATATAATAATAAATGCCAGAATTGCCAGAAGTAGAAGTTGTTAAAGAGTCACTGAGTAGAACGATAACTGGAAAAAAAATAAAAAAAGTAAGTATCAAGAATAGGAATTTAAGGTTTAAAATACAAAAAGGTTTTGAAACAAGTCTTCAATCAAAATCAATAAAAAAAGTTAAGAGGTTTTCAAAATATATTATACTAGTTTTAAATGATGAAAAATTTTGTTTAATTCATCTTGGTATGTCTGGAACTATACATCTTTTAAAAAAAAATATTTTAAATCAAAAAACAAACGCAAGTTTTTATCATAGTCCTTATTTGCCAAAAAAACACAACCATGTGTTTTTAGAATTTGATAACATAAAAATTATATATAATGATCCTAGAAGGTTTGGTTATTTTAAATTATTAGAGAACAAGAATAGTTTGGAAAATTTTGTAAATAATTATGGCCCTGAACCTTTTTCTTCAAAATTTAATCTTAATTATTTAAAAAAATATTTTTATAAGAAGAAAAAAAATATAAAAAATTTCCTCTTAGATCAAAAGTTTGTTTCAGGTTTGGGAAACATTTATGCGAGCGAAATTTTATTTAATTGTAAAATAAATCCGAAAAAAAAAGCAAAATCTTTAAGTGAAAACGATTGTATTAATATTATTAAATATTCAAGAAAAATTTTAAAGCTAGCGATAAAAAAAGGAGGGTCTACTATTAGAGATTTTAAAAATGCAGTTGGTAAAAATGGATCTTTTCAAGATAACTTTAAAGTGTACAATAGAGAAAATAAGAGTTGTTTTTCTCCAGGATGCAAAGGAACAATAAAAAAAAAATTTATCACTAATAGATCGACATTTTTTTGTAATATTTGTCAAAAATAAAAAATTATTCTATTGACCGTATAAACTTCTCATTATATACAATCGCGCTTATGGCAAACACTAAATCAGCTATTAAACGAATAAGACGTATATCGCGTCAAACAACTGTAAATAAGTCTAGAAAAAGCAAGTTTAGAACTGCAATAAAAAAAATGAATATAATTCTAGATAAAAAGGACAAAAAAGAAGCTTTAGCATTTTTGCCAAAATTAAACTCTGAATTAATGAAAATAGCGAAGACAGGAGTGATAAAAAAGCAAAATGCGTCAAGAAATATTTCTAGGATAACAAAAAAAATAAATTCCTTATAACAACTTTTAGTTTACTTAAAGAAATTACAACTCTAGAGATTATTTTTTCAATTAAAAAAAGAATTTTTGTAATCTTTTTGCTCTAAGATAAAAAAAAATAAAAAAAGTAAATTTAAGATTACTAATTTTAACTACCTCAAAAGGGATTCAATTATTAATTTATACAATTGTAAATTTTATTTTTTTTTGAGAATAAAAATAAATTTATTGCATTGAATTATGAATAGGAGTTTAACAGACTCTAATGAAAAATAATCCCACTAACATCAAAACAGACAATATTAATAAGATAGATTGGAAATTATTACAAAATGAATTGAAAAATAAATTTGGTTCTGAGATTTATGATAGCTGGTTAAAAAAAATTGATTTAGTTGATGAGTTTAACAGTTATGTTTTATTATCCGTTTCGACAAGATTTATTAGAGACTGGATAACTTCAAGATACTTAGATCAAATATTACAAATAATTAAATTATATAAAAAAGATATATCCAGAATAGAGTTTGTGATTAATGAGAATATAGAGATCAAAAAAAATAAAGAAATAAAACAAGACAATTCATTTGATAATGAGAAGGTTTCTTTTATTAAAGATTCATATCTTCAATATAATAGAATTGATCCAAATAAGAACTTTGAGAATTTCTTGCTTGGTAAAAGTAATACACTAGCTTTTGAAGCTGCAAAAAAAGTCTCAGAGCAAATAGCCCACTATAACCCCCTATATATTTATGGTGGAGTTGGGATGGGTAAGACACATCTGCTAAATGCAATTGGTTTAAGTTTGAAAGAAAAAAACAAAGTAATGTTTATTTCGGCTGAACGATTTATGTATCAATTTGTAAAATCGATAAAATCCAAAGACATGGTAAGGTTTAAAGAGTATTTTAGAAATACCGATATATTTTTGATTGATGATATTCAATTTATGAATGGAAAAGAAGCTATGCAGGAAGAGTTTTTTCATACATTTAATGTTTTGCTGGAAAAAGGATCTCAAATTATTGTATCAGCAGACAGACCGCCTAACAAATTAACTAGAATACAAGAAAGAATTAAATCAAGATTTTCAGGAGGACTGGTAGTTGATATTCAAAATGCTGATTTTGAATTAAGATACAATATAATAAAATCTAAAAACGATGATCTCAAAATTCATGATCCAAATAACATTTTAATCAGTGATGAAATCATAAAATTTATTAGCACAGAAGTTAATACCAGTATCAGGGAGCTTGTAGGTGCATTTAATAGAGTAGTGTCCTTCTCAAGAATTTATGGAAAAACACCGTCAATGTCAGAGGTAAAAGTAATATTAAAAGATCTATTAAATTTAACCGAAAATAAAGTTGATATAGACAATATTCAAACAATAGTTTGTAAATATTTTAAAATAAGTAAAAACGAAATGTTGTCACCAAGAAGGTCAAGATATCTTGTAAGACCGAGACAAACTGCTATTTATCTAGCAAAAATGCTGACATCTAAATCTTTACCAGAGATAGGTCGATCATTTGCTAATAGAGATCACACAACCGTTATACATTCAGTTAAAACAATAGAAAAATTAAGAAAAAACGATAATGAATTAAATTTAAGCATTGATAGCCTAAAGAATAAAATATTATACAAACAAGAAAATGAAGTTTAGTGTTAATCAACAGGATTTGCAAAAATCTTTAGGTTACTGTCAGGGTGTAATAGAAAAAAGAAGCACTTTACCTATTCTTTCAAATATTTTGATAGAGGCAGCAAATTCAAAGTTAAAAATTACAGCAACAGATTTAGATTTAATATTTGTAAATGAAATTTCAAATATTAAAATTTTTGATGAAGGCAAAACAACTACTTCCTCATCAATTATGTTTGATATTGTAAGAAAAATACCCTCTGGTAGCCAGATAAATTTCGAAAACACCGGGGAAAGTAAATTACAATTAGAGTCAAATAAATCTCTATTCAATTTAAATTCAATTAATGCATCTGAATTTCCAATTACAGATGAAAATTTCAATGAAAACGAATTTAATATAAATTCAAAAGATTTATTGAAACTCCTAAACAAATGTAAATTTTCGATTTCTAATGATGAAACAAGGCATTATCTTAGTGGTATTTTTTTCCATCAGACCCAAACAGATGATAAGAATTTTTTAACTGCAGCCGCAACAGATAGCCATAGAATGTCTATCTCAAAAATAAGACTAAAAAACAAAATTGAATTTGAACCAATAATACTTCCAAAAAAAACTATATTTCAATTGTGTTCTCTTTTAGAAGATTATGATGGCGAGGTTAAAGTCTCAAATATTAAATCCAAAATTAAATTTGAATTTAATAATAGTATTTTGATATCAAAATTAATCGATGGAAAATTCCCTAATTATATTCAAGTTATACCTAGAGAGAATCAAAAAAAACTTGAAATAGATCTAAAATCTTTTCTAAATTCCGTCGATAGAGTAGCATCAGTTTCTCTAGATAAAAAAGATGGTGTAAAATTTAGTTTGACTAAAGATAATCTAGATTTATCCGTCAATAACTCTAACAGTGGTGATGGTAAAGAAAGCCTATCTGTTAAATTTGAAGCAGAATTAAATATAAGTTTTAATTCTAGATATTTGCTTGATATAGCATCCCAATTAAATGGAGATAACATCGAAATATATTTGAAAGATACCGGATCTCCAGCTTTAATAAAAGATCCTGCAGATTTTGACAGTATTTATGTTGTAATGCCTATGAAAGGTTAGTTAGCAAGACCAAGCTCGGAATAAATTTCTTTTTGCAATAATTTTACAAATTCTGTTTCTTCGATACCTGTATTGATTGGTTTTAAAATAGAAATAGTAATAGTTTTATTGGGCATCATCTTTCCGGATTTTGGCCATACTCTTCCAGAGTCAATAGCGACAGGTTGACATTTTACATTTAATTCTTTGTAAATTCTTCCAACTCCTTTTTTAAAGGGAATAATTTCATCTGGTAAAACCCTAGTTGCTTGTGGAAAAATTATTACAGGTCTTTTAGTTTTCTCCATAGCTTCTTTAATTTTTTCAGTAAAATTAAGGTTTTCTTTAGAAACTTTATTTCTATTCACAGAAATAGAATCTATCTTTCTTAAATACCAACCAAATATCGGAATATTTAATAGTTCTTTTTTAAGAATAAAAATTGGTGAATTGAATATTGTTTGTAAAAAAAAAGTTTCAAACATCGATTGATGAGAGCATGCGATAAAGTAGTTCTCATTATTAATTATGTTTTCTTGACCTTTAATTACTATGCTGGTTGAGTAAAAAATTTTTAAACAGAATGAGGACCAGTATCCAAAAAGTTTACCTCCAAAAAGAGTGATTTTCTTTGGTAGTAATAATGATGGAAGAAAAATAATGCATATAAATATTAATCCAGAAAAAAATACACTTTTAAATAGGATATTTCTCATTACAAATTTAAAATTAGACTAAATCTTTTATTTTTTGTCTTTTTCTTATAATTTGGGCTTTATTTCCTTTAATCAAAATTTCGGCAGGCCTTAATCTAAGATTATAATTAGATGATAATGAAAAACCATATGCGCCTGTATCGCAAATAACCATTATATCATTTTCTTTTATATTTTGAAATTTCTTTTCTGTTAAAAATTTATCAGTTGTTTCGCATACTGGGCCAACAAATTCTAATATTTTCTTTGATCGCGACTTATTTCTTAGGGACGGAATTATTCTATGTTTTGCATTGTACAAGGCTGGTCTTATTAAATCATTCATTGCTGCATCCAATATCACAAATGTTTTTGTTTTATTATTTTTTAAATAAATTACTTTAGTTGCAAGTATACCAACATTTCCGATTATAGATCTTCCAGGTTCAAAAATTATTTTGCAATTATATTTATTTTTAAATTTAATGATTGATTTTTTATATTTTAAATAATTAAGTTTTTTTGTTTTATTGTTATAATTAATTCCCATCCCTCCGCCTAAGTCAATAAATTCAAATTTGTAATCTAAATTTCTTAAAAGTTTATCAAGTACATTAAGCATTTTTTCATAGGGTTTATGATTTAAGATTTGACTACCAATATGAACACTTAAACATTTAATGTTTAAAAATTCTGAGTCTTTCATCAAATTAATAATTTTTACAAATGTCTTTTTATCTACGCCAAATTTATTTTCACTTTTACCAGTAGAAATTTGTTTTAGTGTTTCAGCATCAGTATCTGGATTTAATCTCAGCCCAATATTAACAACTTTATTTAATTTTTTTGCAGCTTTTTCAATTGCCAAAACTTCACTTAAAGACTCAGAATTTATTAATAATATTTTTTGTTTTATTGCGTACTCAATTTCATCTTTTGTTTTACCAACTCCAGAGAAAACTATCTTATTTTTATCAATACCAGCTTTAAGTGATGCATATAATTCACCCTTTGAAACTACATCTGCTCCAAGACCAAGTTTTTTTATTTCTTTTAATAGTGAAATATTTGAATTAGATTTTACAGAATAACAGATTAAAGGTTTAATTTCCTTAAAAGCTTTTTTAAAATTCTCTACATTTTCTTTTAAATTTTTATAAGAGTAACAGTATAAAGGTGTATTAAATTTTTTTGTTAGACTCTTAATATTTTTTCCTTCAATAAAAAATTTATTGTTAATATATCTCATAATACTTTTTGAATATTCTTGTTTAATTCAGATTTATATTTTGGATCACCTTTACGTCCGCAAGCAACTACAAAATATAAACAAAGTATAATAATTAAAATTTTTTTACTCATTTTTTGCTTTTTTTATCATTTTCTTAACGTTCTCAAAAGAAGTTCCGCCATAAGATTTTTTAGAATTAATTGAATTTTCTAGATTTAGTATTCTATAAACATTTAATGTAAGTTTTGGCTCAATTTGATTTATTTCTTTCAATTCTAGTTCGTGAAGTTTTTTATTTTTTTTTTCGGCTAAATTAATTATTTTTGCTGTTTGTATGTATGCCTTTCTAAATGGGTATCCAAGTTCTCTTACAATGTAATCAGATAAATCTGTAGCTGTAGTAAAACCTTTTCCTGCAAGGGATAACATACTTTTTTTGTTTATTACTAAATTTTTTAATACATCATTCAACAATGACAGTGATATTTTTAATTGATCATTTGTTTTAAAAACAATTTCTTTGTCATCCTGTAAATCTTTAAAATATGATAAAGGTAACCCTTTTAATATTGAAATCATTGAATTGATATTTCCTATAAATATTCCAGTTTTGCCTCTCAAATATTCCAATGGATCAGGATTCTTTTTTTGTGGCATTATAGACGAACCGGTTACTAATTTATCATTTAAAGTTATCATGTTAAATGCATCAGAATTCCAAATTATGAGTTCTTCAGAGATTCTAGAGATATGTAAAGAGCAAGCTAGAGAAGAATATAAAAAGTCTAAGACAAAATCTCTATCAGATACAGTATCTACAGAATTATTTGTTGGTTTTTTAAATTTAAGTTTTTTTGTTGTGAAATTTCTATCAATTTTAAAAGAAGTACCAGATAATGCTCCAACGCCTAAAGGGTTTTCATCTAAAAACTCTAAATTATTCTTAAATTTTTTTTTATCTCTCTTAAACATTTCGACATATGCTAGTAGATAATGTGCTAAAGATAATGGTTGTGCATTTTTTAAATGTGTAAATCCTGGCATGATTGTTCTGATATTTTTTTGTGCTAGATTAAGAATATTTGAATTTGTACTGTCTAATAAAACTATTATTTTCTTTGTTGCTCCTTTTAACCATAATTTAAGGTCAGTAATAACCTGATCATTTCTAGATCTAGCAGTATGAACATATCCAGCATCATCGCCAATAAGTTCAAATAATCTGTTTTCTATATTCATATGAATGTCCTCTAAATCATAATCAAAGTTGAATTTTTTTTTCACAATTTCATTTTTAATTCTTTTTAATCCCCAAATTATTTTATTTTTTATTCTGAAATTTATAATTTTCTGTTTGTGTAGCATTTCGACATGAGCAATTGATCCTTCGATATCTTCTTTAAATAGTCTTTTATCTATTGGTAATGAACCACCAACTTTTTTAAATAAAGTTGAGGCATTTTTCTTAATTCTTGTACCCCAAATTGGTTTATTGTTTTTATTTTTACTCATGTTATTCAATTATAAATCTATGAAATTTATATTTATATCCATTAAAATAATATTTCTTTACTTATTATCATTTAGCTCTTCATATTCAATAGAAGCGCCAAATATAAAAAATCTAATAATTTATGAGGAAAAACAAAAAATTAAGTTTTTTGACTTTTTAAATGAGGCTGGAAATAAAGTTAATTTGAAAGACTTTAAATCTGAATTAATTATTCTAAATTTTTGGGCGACGTGGTGTGCTCCTTGTAAAGAGGAAATGCCATCTTTAAACAACCTTCAAATAAGAAATGATGAAAAAAAAATAAAGATTATCCCAATAAATATAGGTGGAGCAAATATCAGTAAATCTAAGAAATTTTTTGATGACTTGCACATACAAGAATTACAAGTTTTTGTTGGTGATGGTGCTGGAATTGCAAAAAATTTAAAATTAAGAGGAATACCCACAACATTATTTATTGATCAAGATGGTTATGAGTTTGCAAGAATAGTTGGTTCAATAGATTTTAATAGTGATGCATTTTTAAATTGGTTAAATAAATTAAATTAATTCTTATAAAAGTAAGCTAATGCTACGAGCACGATTATAGCAACAAATTGTAGTAAAACTCTTAGCTGCATTAATTTGTTTGATGTTTTTTTATCTCCGTCTCCTTTAAAAAGAGTTCTAATTCCAAGAATTAAAACAACAGCTACAGCTGCAAGCAAAATAATTGCTGCAATTTTAACAAATATTTCTGAAATCATACTTTGATTTTAGTTTCTTTTTAAAATAAAAAAACATAATTACTTATCTATGACATTTTGCCTTGAATCAACTATTATAAAACCTGAAAATGAGTCTGGCATCAAAAATGCTGTAATTTTACTTCACGGATATGGTGGAGATGGAAAAGATATAAGCATGTTAACTCTGAATTGGAAAAGGTTTTTAAATAATACAGTATTTTTATGTCCAAATGGACATGAACCATGTAAAATTAATCCAATTGGTTATCAATGGTTTGATTTAGAAACAAATGATAAAAATTATATTTTAAATGAAGTAAAAAAAGCTGAAGATAAATTAAGAAAATATATTGAAGAAGTTAAATCAGAATATAATTTGGAAAATTCAAAGATATGTTTATCTGGATTTAGTCAGGGTTGCATGATGTCAATAAATTTGGGCTTAACTTCTAAAGATCCCTTTAATTGTATTGTTGGATTTTCTGGAAAGATTATAGATAAAGAGGATCTTAGTTTAAGATTAATTTCTAAAACAAAAACTTTATTAATTCATGGTGAAAAAGATGAAATAGTTCCACCCTACAATTTATTGGAAGCAAAAGATTTTTTTACACGCAATAATATTAGTATTGAAACTTTAATGATCAAAGACTGCGACCATCATATACCAGTTGAAGCTTCAAGTAATGCATTAAAATTTATCAAAGATAATTTTGATATTTAAAGAGAATTAATTTTTTTGTTACATTGATTAATAATAATATATAATATATTAAATAATAATGACTTTAATGATCAATGAAAAACTTTCACTCGAAAAATGTCCGGCTCTAGTTCTTAACGCAGATTATAGACCATTAAGTTATTATCCTTTATCATTATGGTCATGGCAAGACGCTATTAAATCAGTATTTTTAGATAGAGTCTCAATTGTAAGTCATTATGATAGAGTGATAAGAAGCCCATCATTCTCTATGCAGTTACCTAGTGTTATTGCATTAAAATCTTTCATAAAGCCTCGTTCAAATCCAAATTTCACAAGATTTAATGTTTTTCTAAGAGATAAGTTCAGTTGTCAATATTGTGGAAGTAATGATGAACTAACTTTTGACCATCTTCTTCCAAGATCAAAAGGTGGAAAAACTGATTGGGAAAACGTTGTTACTGCATGCTCAGCATGTAATGTAAAAAAAGGTGGAAGATTGCTAAAAAATTCTGGAATGAAGTTAAATCAATGGCCTTTTCAACCAACAACAGAAGATCTTCATAGAAATGGGAAGAATTTTCCACCTAATTTTCTACACAGCAGTTGGATGGATTATTTATATTGGGATGTAGAATTAGACCCTAGTTAAATTTTTTCAGAGATATTTATAGCAATTTTTGAGCCAGTTTTAATAATTTTATCCATTACTGAATATAATCCTTTTTTTGTTGCGCCGTGCTCATATGCAATATCTTTATGTTCCAATTCATCTGCTCTAAATTTTTTAATTTTTTCTCTAAGTTTTTTCTCATCATCTTGTAATTGATCTATTTGACTTTGGTAATGTTTATCAATTACTTCCTCAACAGAGGCTGTACATAGCATTGCTGCTTTTTTTCCTAATATTGTTGAGCCGAAACCTAAACCCACTCCTAATAAATCCCATAGTGGTAAAAATTTAGTTGGTTTTATATTTCTTTCTCTGATTTCATTTTCAAAAAAATCACTATGTTCTTGCTCATGTTCTCTCATTTCTTCTACTAATTTTAATAGTTCAGGATCTTTTTTAAATGTTTTCAGTGCTAAAAGTTGACCTTCATATATTTTAATAGCACCTCTTTCACCTGCGTGATCAACTCTAATAAATTCCTCTAATTTTTTCTTGTTAGTCTTTTTCATAAACAAGAGCTCTTAGCGAAAATAATACAATTAGTAAAGATGTTAAAAAATTCAATCCTGATAAAGATATGCCTAAAATGGTAAACTCTACATCTTTACAATTTTTAACCATTCCAAGACTTTCGATTATTTTTTCTTTATTCGTAATATCTATATTTGTGTTTGTGCAACCAGCATATTCATCAAAAATGCCATTTTCTATACCAAAATGATATCCTGCAAGAGTAGTGCTAAGTGTGAATGTAATGATTAAAGCAATTAATATTCTATCAGATTTAATATAGTTATATCCCAAAAAACAAATAAAGATCGCCACTAAAAAAGGAATTCTTTGATAAATACATAATTTACACGGTAAATACCCAAGAACTTTTTCAATATAGATCGCAGATAATACAGCAATAATTGAGTATATAAAAATAAGTAAATAAATATTTTTTCTTTTTAAAATAAAATTCATTTTAGTTCATAAAGTTTTGTAAAAATTTATAAATTAAAAAAGCAAAAACTATTAATACAATTGAGATTATTATTGAAACTTTAAGCAACTTTCTTTCAATTATTGTTTTAATAGCTGGACCAAAATTTCCAACCAAGAAAGCTATTACAAAAAATCTAGACCCTCTTGTTAGTAAGGAGACAATTATAAAATAAACAATATTAAATTGAACAAATCCACTAGTTATTGTGAGCAATTTAAATGGGATGGGTGTAAAACCCGCTATAGCAAGCAAAGTTGCCCATGCTAGAACTCCTCCATTTGATGAAATTTTGTCTTTTAAAAATGAAGTATTATCTACACCGTAAAGCTCAAAAATCTTAACTCCAATTTCATTGAAAAAAACATATCCTATGAAATATCCTAAACACGCACCTAAGACGGATCCTATCGTAGCAATAATTGCTATTTTCATCCATCTTTGTCTGTCGGCAATAGTCATTGGAATAATAAGAACATCTGGTGGAATAGGAAATATGAAACTCTCAATAAAAGATATAAACCCTAAAATTTTTTTTGAATTCTTATGTCCCGCAAGTTTAATTGTTTTATTAAAAAGTTCCTTAAACATATTTTCTTTTAATATAAATAGTGTTTTAATACTATTATTTATATTCTATGAAACTAAAAATAAATGGGCGAATGGCGGAACTGGTAGACGCGTTGGACTCAAAATCCAATAGTAGCAATACTGTGAGAGTTCGATTCTCTCTTTGCCCACCAAAAAATATATGAACTTAAAACAAATTAATAATTTAACTGAATTATTTTTTGATCAATTTAATAAACAAATTGATAAAAATAAAATTTTATTATCAACTTTAGGTGAAAAAAGAAAAAATTACTCTTGGCAAGAAACCTATGATTTTATTAATTTAGTTTCCAATGAATTAAGAAAAGTAATATCAAAAGGTGATAGATGCCTACTGATTTCTGAAAATAGACCTGAATGGTTTATTGCAGACTTGTCTATTATGCTATCAGATGGAATAACTGTTCCAGCTTACACTACTTATGCGGAAAATGACTATGATTATATTCTTAATGACTGTACTCCAAGTATAATTTTTGTTTCAAACATTGAACAATTTAATAAATTAAAAAATATTATTAAGGACAAAAATTTTATAAAAAAAATATTTTCTTTCGAAAAATTACAAAATGTAGAAATTGAATATATTAATTTAGAAGATTTAATCCAAAACAATATTAAAAAAAATTTACCAATTCATAAATCTCTAGCCTTAAGAAAAGATCCGTCTTGTATAATTTATACTTCAGGTACTCAAGGAAATCCTAAGGGTGTGATTTTAAGTCATGGAGGTATCTTAAATAATTGCGAGGGTGCAATAGATATCCTAAAACCATTATTAACTAAAGAACAACCCAGGTTTCTTACTTGGCTTCCACTTTCACACTCTTATGAGCATACTGTTCAATTTGTACAAATTACTGTAGCAGCTAGAATCTTTTATGCAGAGAGCATCGATAAATTAGTAAAAAATATGGGTGATTGTTCGCCAGAGATTATGACAGCTGTTCCAAGATTCTATCAAAATCTTTATCAAAAAATTAATGCAAGTTTTAAAAAAGCTAAAGGATTGAAAAAAAAATTAATATTTAAAATGTTAGAATTAGGTCTAAAAAAAATAAAAAAAGAAGAATTAAACTTATTTGAAAAAATACAGGATAATATTTTAGAGAAATTAGTTAGAAAAAAAATAAAATCACAATTTGGGGGATCTCTTAAAACATTTGTTTCTGGTGGAGGTGCATTAGATAAAGAAGTAGGATATTTTCTTAATGCTATTGGATTACCAACTCTACAAGGATATGGCTTAACAGAAACTTCTCCAGTAGTAAGCTGTAATCCAATAGATGATATAAGAATAGATACGGTCGGTCCACCATTTAAGGGAAATGAAGTAAAAATTGCCACAGATGGTGAAATTTTGGTAAAAGGTGAAAATGTAATGTTGGGTTATTGGAATAATAAAAAAGAAACCGAAAAAGTTTTAATAGATGGCTGGCTACATACAGGCGATATTGGAGTATTTGAAAATAAATTTTTAAAAATTACAGACAGAAAAAAAGATATTCTTATCACTCCTGGTGGAGATAATATTTCTCCATTAAAAATTGAAAATGAGCTTGTAAATTTAGAATTTATTGAGCAATCGATAGTTTATGGAGATAATAAACCATATTTAGTAGCATTATTAGTTTTAAACGATGAATTTAAAAATATTACAAATGAAGAAATTCAAAATGCGATAAATAATTTGAATAATAATCTTTCAAAAATAGAAAATATTAAAAAATTTTTTGTTATCAAAGAAAAATTTTCAATTGAAAATGGAATGTTAACTCCAACATTAAAGTTAAAAAGATATAAAATTATAAATAAATATAAAAATAATTTTGAAAAACTTTATAATTAATAAAAAAAAAGTAGTTTATTAATCGCTATTTTACTTAACTTTTTTTAAGATAATTTTTTTTATTTAAAAAAAAAAAAATCTAAAGTTTATAAAAAATTATGTAATTGACATAACTATTCAAAAAAAATAAAAAAAGGTAATAAAACGAATCATAAAGATTCGTAATAAAAAAAGGGAGCTAAAGATGGCTAAAAGAAGAAAAAAAGCTGCTAAAAAGAAAACTAAGAAAAAAGCTAAGAAAAAAGCTAAGAAGAAAAGAAGAAAATAGTTTAGTATTCTTTTTATTAATTAACGCTTCTCATGGCGCTTGCGTGAGGAGCGTTTTTTTTTATTTTGCTATTTCTTCAGAAACTCGCTCATCTGCATCCGCTGGCTTGGTTTCAATTTTTTGAGTCTGCTTTTCAAGATTTCTTTTTAGAGCTTTATCTAGTTTCTTTTGAGTATCTTCTAGATTTAAATTTAAAATAATTTGAAATTCTGAGAGTATTCTATCATAAGCTTTTTCAAAAAGTTGTCTTTCACTGTATGACTGATCAACCATAAGATCATCTCCCTTATTCAGATCTCTTACTACTTCTGCTAGTTCATAAATCTTGCCAGATGAGATTTTTGCCTCGTATTCTTGTGCTCTTCTGCTCCACATACTTCTTTTAATTTTTGGTTTACTTTTTAAAATACTTATACATTTATTAACTTGATTGATTGTAGCTAATGGCCTTAAGTGAGATTGTTTATTAACAGGAACCATACCATTGGCTTTATCTTTTTCAAATTTGAGTATATAGGCCTCTATATCTATACCTCCAATATTCATTTTCTTAAATTCAGTTATTTGCCCAACACCATGCTTAGGATACACGACATAATCTTTTACTTTGTATTCTTTTTTTTCTATTTGTTGTTTTTTAACTTTTTTAATTTCAGGTTTCTGTTCATTATTTTTTGAAATACGTAAATTATTTGATACTACCTCTTGATTGTCTTTTTTTTCAGTTTTTGCTGAATTCGACTTAACTATTTTTTTTTGTATCTTTGATTTTTTTACAGATACTACAGATTTTACTTTTTTTGACTTTACGGCTGTCTTTTTTTTTTTTGTTTTAATTAAAGATTTTGTTTTTTTTTGTTTACTACTTTTTTTTTTACTAGAAACGTTTTTAGATTTAAATGTTTTCTTCAAAGTATTTATCAAACTTATTTTCTTCATTTTTAAATTTCTCATGATCTGGCAATGGTTCTTTAGCTTCTGAAATATTTGGCCATATTTCAGAATACTTTTTATTTATCTCCAACCATTTTTCACTGCCAGGATCTGTGTCTGAAACTATAGCATCAATAGGACACTCAGGTTCACAAACGCCACAATCTATACACTCATCAGGTTTAATTACAAGCATATTTTTACCCTCATAAAAACAATCTACAGGACAAACATCAACACAAGTAGTATGTTTACATTTTATACATTTTTCATTGACCAAATATGTCATTGATTTAATTTAATTTTTTGTTTGATGTCTCCTACAACTTTTGGATCAAGATATAGTAGTCCAGATAATCTTCTCATAAGGTTAGTTTCGTACATATCTGCTTGCTCATCTGAATAAATAATTTTCCATAAAGCTTCGATAACTAACTTTTTTTCGTCTAAATTCTTGTTTTTTACTTCTTTGGTGAATTCTAAGATTTGATTTGAGTCTTTTTCTTTTATCTCTGCATCTTCAATTATTTTATCTAAATTATCTCTATTAGCACCCATTTCTATTAAAGCATTTTTTATTATAGCTTTCTCTTTTTCCGTAAAGTTTTCATCAATTTTTGCCGAGTGGATTAAAAGTGCAGCTACACTGATTAAAGATAAATGATTTTCATCTTTCTCTTTTTCTTTTGTGAATAAATTAAACATTATTTTAAGTTCAATTGGTGTAATACATTGAATGGATTATTTGAATAGTCTTTTTTGTCGTATTTTTTCGAAATTTTCTTTTTTAATGGAGCATACTTTATGAAAAATTCCTTTTCTTTCTCAAAAATTTTATAATCCATTTTTTTTAACAATTTTTTAAAATTGTCCTTTGAGCAGCCAAGTAAGTTTAACATTTCAGGTGTGACTTTTATTTCTTTTTTGTAATCTTTTTCTGAATTGAATATTAATAAGAATAATCTTTCAAGTATATCTATTCTTACGTAAATATCATCAAATTTTTCAAAGCCACAAAGTAACATAAAATCTTTGTTTGCAGATTTCATATTATTTAAAAAGTTTAAACCAAATGTAGGGGGTGACAGATTTAAATATTTATTGTTATAGCTCTTCCATAATAATATCCTTAAAGAAACAGAACTTGGTTTGAACAACTTAAATAAAAAAACATGGTATCTTCCAAACTTTACTCCCAACTTTCTTAATTTTTTCCTATCATTTTGATTGATTTTTTTTAAGTACTCTGAGATATCTGATCTTTTTATAACACCGTTATTTTCGTAAAGTCTGTAAGCTAAAGCTCTAAGTTCAGGGTTTTCTTCCTTAATATTTTTTAACTCAATTAAGCTATTTAATTCTGTTTCAATTTTTTTTATAATCCATTGATTTAGATAATCGTTTAAATTATTTCTTTCGTTATTTTCAATCATTTCATCAATTATTAAATCTATTTTTGGATTAAGGTAATTAGATCCAGAGATTAGTTTCGCTATAGGATCATTTCTCCAGTAAATTTTAAAATCATCTTTTAACTCTATAAGTCCAGTATCCATTATTTGTTGTATTCTATTAATTATTTCTGGACCCACGTTCTGCCTAGCAGCTTTTTTTAATGATTTAATATCTGCATCTAAGGCATCTACTTTTAAATCTAATTGCAACTTTAAACCTTTTAAAATTCCGATATATTGATCATTAATTAATACTTTTTCTTTCTCAATAATCTCGGTTTTTAATTCAATATCTTGTTTTAAGCCTTTTGCTAAAACGCTAGCTCTTTTATCTATAAATGTTTTAGTTAATTCATCATGAAGTCTATCTGATAATTTGTCTTCTAAATTTTTAGTTCTTTCTATCCAGTAATCTTGATTTTCAACCCAATTAGATTTATTTGAAACATATGACCAAGTTCTTACATTAGATATTCTATTTGAAATTGAGTCTACATTTCCTTCAAGTTTATCAAGCATAGAAAGCTGTTTTTTCATGTAATAATTTGGTACTTTTTTTTCTTCACTTATTAAAAAATTAAATACCTTACTAACAACTTCCAAATGATGACCATAAGTTTTTTTGACAAAATCAGGTATTTGACAGCATTCCCATAGAATTTTTAAAATGTTTGAATTATTTTCTATAGAGCTATTATTTTCTTTTAAAAAATATTTTAAAACTTTTTCATCTTCACATTCTCCAACTCTTCTTAACCAATCTTTATCGGGTTTTTCTTCTAATGATTTCACTAGATTTTCTTTATTATTGAATTTTAAGTTGGAATTTCTCCAAAATATATTTTGTATTTCTGGAAAATTGTGATTTTCTAAAAACTCAATCTCCTCTGGGTTAATTTCACCACAGTCTCCTGTAACACCAAAACTCCCATCATTTAAATATCGACCAGCTCTTCCTGAAATTTGTCCAATTTCTGATATTTTTAGTCTTCTAATTTTTTTTCCATCAAACTTTTTCAAATTTGAGAAGTAGACATGATCTAAATCCATATTTATTCCCATTCCAATAGCATCTGTAGCAACTAGATAATCCACATCTCCTGATTGATATAAATTTACTTGAGCATTTCTAGTTTTAGGACTGAGAGATCCCATTACAATCGCTGCACCGCCTTTTTGTCTTCTTAATAGTTCTGCAATTGCATAAACTTCTTCTGTTGAAAAAGCTATTATTGCACTTTTTCGTTCAATTCTTGAAATTTTTTTATGCCCTCCAAATGAAAGCTTTGATAATCTTTGTTTATTTATAAATTCAACATCTTCATCAAGTTTTTGAATAATATTTTTGATAGTATTTGAACCCATTAACATTGTTAATTTTTCACCTCTTAGATTTAATAATCTATCTGTAAAAATATGACCTCGCTCATGATCAGAACACATTTGAATTTCATCAATGCCTACAAAATCTAAAGCCTTATCTACAGGCATTGACTCTACAGTGCATAAAAAATACTTAGCATTAAGTGGTATAATTTTTTCCTCCCCTGTAATAAGAGCTACTTTGGAAGTATCTATTTTTTGTATTACTTTATCGTAAACTTCTCTCGCTAGAAGTCTTAAGGGAAATCCTATCATTCCAGTGTCAAAAGAAAGCATTGTCTCTATTGCTAAAAAAGTTTTACCAGTATTTGTTGGGCCAAGAACTGCAGTTATCTTATTTTTTGACATATCAACTTTTAGTATGATCTTTTTTTGGCCTACTATATTTTGTTACTCAAAAAGAACAAAAATAGACTAAAACTAGTCCGAATCAGATAGGAAAAAGTTCTCATTTTCAATTTTTATCATCTAAGGTTAGCATAAATTTTACAATTTAAATATAAATTTTTAATGTCAAAAAAACTTTGGGTACCGTCAAAAACACTTATAAAAAATTCTAATTTATTTAAATATGAGAAGTTTGTTTCAAAGAATTATAAATACAATTTTTCTGGAAATTATAAAAAGTTGTTAAATTGGAGTATAAAAAATCCTAAAGATTTCTGGAATTCTATTTGGGACTACTTTGAAATAATTGGGGCAAAAACTAATAAATTTAAATTAAAAAAAGATCTTATTAATAGTAAATTTTTTGTTAATTCAAAATTAAATTTTGCAGAAAATCTTTTGGTTAAAAATTCTAATCAAAAAGCTATTACATTTGTTAGTGAAAATGGATATAGAGAGCAAAAATCTTGGAGAGAGCTCAATATTGACGTAAAGAAAATTGTAACATTTTATAAAAAAATAAATATTTCTGAAAAAGATAGAATAGCAGCGTATACTCCTAATCAGATAGAAACAGTAGAGTGTTTCTTAAGTGCTAGCGCTACTGGATCAATCTGGAGCTCGTGTTCACCTGATTTCGGTGTGCCTGGAGTTATAGAACGTTTTTCCCAAATTAAACCTAAATTATTAATTATTACAGACAAATATTATTATAATGGAAAGGAGATTAATGTTATTGAAAGATTGCCTAAAATTTTAAAAAAAATAAAAAGTATAAAATCAGTATTAATTTTAAATTATCCTGGAAAAAAATTAAAAAAATTAAATAAGATTAAAAATGTAAAAATTTATTATTTTAATGAGATTAAAAAACTTGAAATAAGCAGAGAGAAATTAAAAAAATTTGATTTTGACCACGAATTAGCAATTTTATACTCAAGTGGCACAACCGGAAAACCAAAATGTATTTGCCATAGATCTGGTGGAGTTTTATTACAACATTTGAAAGAACATCAATTACATTGCAATATAAAACAAAATGATAATGTATTTTACTTTACAACTTGTGGATGGATGATGTGGAATTGGCTTGTTACAGCCTTAGCATCTAAAGCATCAATATTGCTATTTGATGGCTTTCCTATGCATAAATCTCCAGAGTTATTGTTAAAAATTGCAAATAAAGAAAAAGTTACTCTATTTGGCATAAGTGCAAAATATATTGATCAACTTATTAAGCAGAATGTTAAGGTTAAAGAAAAAATTAAACTCAAGTCCTTAAAAACTATTTGTTCTACAGGGTCTCCACTTTCTAAAGATGGTTTTGAATTTATTTATAGAAATATAAAAAAAAATATTCATTTAGCTTCTATTTCTGGAGGAACAGATATTGTTTCCTGTTTTGTAAATGGAAACATTTATTCAACTGTAAATAGCGGAGAAATACAAAATAATGGTCTTGGTATGGATACAGCAGTATTTTCTGAAAAAGGTAAATCAATTTTAAATAAAAAAGGAGAATTAGTATGCAGAAACCCTTTTCCATCAATGCCTTTAAAATTTTGGAATGATCCTGGAAAAGCTAAATATAAAAAAGCTTATTTTTCAAAATTTAAAAATATTTGGCATCATGGGGATTATGCTGAGAGAAAAAATAATGGGTCTTATATTATCTATGGAAGATCAGATGCAACATTAAACCCGGGCGGTGTTCGACTTGGTACAGCCGAAATTTATTCTGTTGTAGAAAAGTTTAAAGAAATAAAAGAGTCCATTGTAGTAGGCCAATCTTGGGATAATGATGTAAGAATAATACTTTTTGTGGTCTTATCAAAAAAAAATAAATTAAATGAAGATCTAATTGCTAAACTAAAAACAACAATTAGATATGAGGCCTCTCCTAGGCATGTACCTGCTAAAATAATTGCGGTAAACGATATACCAAGAACTAAGAATGGTAAAATTGTAGAAGTAGCTGTTAAAAATATAATAGATGGCAACAAAATAAATAATATTGAAGCATTATCCAATCCATCTGTTTTAAATGAATATAAAAATCTTATTGAGTTAAAATCGTAATGATCAAAGATACTATTAAAAGCCTAAGTCTATCAGCAACACTAAAAATAAACGAAAAATCAAAAGTTATTGAAAATGAAGGAAAAAATATTATTAAGTTTGGATTTGGAGAATCACCATTCCCAGTTCCAACTACTATTATTGAAGAATTAAAAAAAAATGCACATCAGAAAAGTTATTTACCTATCCAAGGATTAGATAAATTAAGAGACTCAATCGCAAAATATGAGTCAAAAAAGAAAAATTACAATTTTAAATCAGGTCAGGTCATTGTAGGTCCTGGAACCAAAGAATTAATGTTCTTGATGCATTTAGCATTTGACGGTGAAGTTTTGCTACCAGCTCCAAGTTGGGTATCTTATAAACCACAATCAATAATAGCTAAAAATAACTATCATTGGATTCAAACATCTTTTGAAAACAATTGGTTTCCTAAAGCTCAAGAAATAGAAAAAATTATTTTTAAAAAACCAGATAAAAAATATCTTCTATTTCTTAATTCTCCAAATAACCCATCAGGACAAGTATGCAAAAATTTAAAAGAAATTTCTTTAATTGTAAAAAAATATAATATTTTAGTTTTATCAGATGAAATTTATTCCGAATTAACATTTGATGAAAATTATATGTCTATTTTCGAACACTGCCCTGATAATGTTATAATAAGTAACGGACTTAGTAAATGGTGTGGCGCTGGAGGATGGAGACTTGGGTACTTTATAATACCAAAGAAAATAATCGAATTACTTAAATCTATGAAAGTTTTAGCAAGTGAAACATTTTCCGCAGTAAGTTCACCAATTCAGTTTGCTGCAATATCTGCTTTTAATAATAATAATGAAAAATATATTTTAAAATCAAAAAAAATTCTCAAAGCTGTTGGAGAGTACGTATATAGAAATTTATCATCTAATAATATTATTATGAATAAACCAATGGGAGGCTTTTATTTAATGCCTGAATTTTTGAACAAAAAATTTGATAGTTCCTCTATGTTATGTGATGAAATTTTAACTAATTTAAATATTGCTTTACTTCCAGGAAGTGATTTTGGATTTGATCAAAAAAGAATGATAGCTCGTTTAAGTTTTACAGACTTTGATGGAGATAAATTCATGAAAAACATCAATGAAAAAACTGATATTAATGATGATTTAATAAAATTGTATGCTCCGAAGGTTGTAGAAGGAGTAAATAAATTAAAATCTTGGGTTGAAAAATAATAATTATTTAAAAAATTCCTTAATTAGCAATACTTATATTTATTGAATTTACTAGACACTCGAAGCAATAAATAGTTAGATTTGATTTTAAAACTTTAGAGAGGGTATATGAAAAAAATATTATCAACAATATCAAGCTCTCTGATTATATTTGCTGCTATATTTTCATTTGGATCAATAGCAAAATCAGCAGAGTTTTTTACAATAGGCACAGGAGGACCAACTGGAGTTTACTTTCAGACAGGAAACGCCATTTGTAAAATGTTACACAAATCAGCAATTAGTGCTGAACATGGTAGAAAAAAAGGCATGAAAGATAAAGCTTACAGATGTACCGCTCCTTCAACTGGAGGCTCAAATTATAACATCGGGCAAATAAAAGATGGTGAGTTTCAATTTGGTGTAGCTCAATCAGATTGGCAATATCATGCTTACAATGGATCAAGCAAATGGGAAGGGAAACAATTCAAAAATTTAAGAGCCGTTTTCTCTGTACATAACGAGCCATTTCAAATCTGGGCTAGAAAAAAAGCAAAAGTTAAAGATTTTATGGGTCTAAAAGGAAAAGTAGTAAACATTGGAAATCCAGGTTCTGGTCAAAGAGGAACAATGGAAGAACTAATGAAAGCTATGGGCGTTGATAACAGTTTCTTTAAATCAGTTACTGAGCTAACATCTTCAGAGCAAGTAAAAGCTCTATGTGATGGTAAAATTGATGCATTTGGATATTCAGTAGGTTTTCCAAATGGGGCAATGGAACAAGCGGCAACATGTGCAGCTAAAGCTATGCCAATCAATTTAACAGGAGATGTAATTAATGGAATTATTAGTGGAGCTGATTATTATGCATCTGCAACAATTCCAAAAGGTACATATACTAAACAGAAAAAAGATGTAACTACATTCGGTGTTAAAGCTACTGTAGTAACAAGTGTAGATGTATCTGAAGACTTAGTTTACCAGGTTACAAAAGCTGTTTTTGAAAATTTCGATGATTTTAGAAAACAACATCCAGCTTTTGCTCCTTTGGAGAAAAAAAATATGATAGCTGATGGTTTATCAGCACCACTTCATCCTGGAGCTGTTAAATATTATAAAGAAGCTGGTTTAATGTAATTAAATCTATATAAAAAAATTGAGGCCCAATATATCTATTGGGCCTTTTTTTTTATATATTAAGCTGAATGTCAGCAGACATAGAAAAAAAAATTGAAAATAAGATTAAAGAAGATCTTTCTCCTACAAGAAATCTAACAGGTTTTCATTTAAAGTTAGTTGCAGTCATTGCAATAACTTGGTCCTTGTTTCAGCTCTGGTATGCTTCTCCATTTCCATTTTGGCTTAATTTTGGGATGTTTAAAGGTTTACCTGCTAGAGCAATTCATCTTGGTTTTGCGCTTTTACTAGCTTTTTTAATATTTCCATATGCAAGGGGTAAAAAAGTAAATTTTATAGATGTACTAATTGCAATAATAGGCGCAGTTTGTTGTTTATATATTTATGTTTTTTATGATCAATTAGTAGATAGGGGTGGAATATTACTTAAAATAAATTTTTCCAATGATTTCACTATTCCTGTAGAACTTATACTTGGAATAATTGGAATACTAATTCTTCTTGAAGCCACACGCAGAGTAATAGGTATTCCATTAGTTGTTATAGCAGTTTGTTTTTTATTATTTTCTTATTTCGGGCAATATGCGCCAGACATAATTTCTCATGGTGGATTATCATTAAAAAGGTTAGTTGGTTTTCAATGGTTTGATCAAGAAGCAATTTTTGGAATCCCAATAGGTGTTTCTGTAGATTTCATATTTCTCTTTGTACTTTTTGGAGCACTTTTAGAAACTGCTGGAGGGGGTAAATATTTTTTAGATTTAGCTTTTGCAATGGTTGGAAAAATGCGAGGTGGTCCTGCTAAGGCAGCTATTCTTGGATCTGGTATGACAGGATTAATCTCAGGATCATCAATTGCTAATACAGTTACAACTGGAACATTTACGATTCCAATCATGAAAAAGACAGGTTTTTCAAAAGAAAAAGCGGGTGCGATTGAAGTATCTTCATCAGTCAATGGTCAAATAATGCCTCCAGTTATGGGAGCAGCAGCTTTTGTGATGGCAAGTTTTATTGGTGTTACATATTTTGAAGTTGTCAAACATGCTTTTTTACCAGCTATAATTTCTTACATTGCACTATTTTACATATCTCACCTTGAAGCACTTAAATTAAATTTAAAAGGTATGGATGAAAACGACATTCCAAAATTGAAAAAAACATTTTTTGAAGGAATACATTTTTTAATTCCAATATTCGTTCTCATATATCTACTAGTTTATATGAGGCTTACAGCTTCATACTCTATTTTTTTTGCTACAATAACTTTAATTGTAGTCAATCTTTTAAATAAAATTTTTAAAGAAAAGAACTTTAAGAATGCTTTAATATATTGGTACAACCAAACTATTGTTGGTTTCGAAAAGGGTGCCTTGAATATGGTTAGTGTCGGAATAGCAATTGCAACAGCAGGTATTATAGTTGGTGCAGTTGGATCTACAGGTTTGAGTACTAATTTAATAATTGTAATAGAGTCGATTGCAAAAGATAATGTTATTATTCTTTTATTTTTAACTATTATTTTGTGTTTACTATTGGGCATGGGTTTACCAACTACGGCAAACTACGTTGTTGTAGCATCTCTAATGGCAACTGTTCTTGTTGATGTTGGAAATGCATCAGGATTTATTTTTCCTTTAATTGCGGTTCATTTATTCGTATTCTATTTTGGTCTAATGGCAGACGTAACACCTCCAGTTGGCTTAGCATCTTACGCAGCAGCTGCTATTTCTGGCGGAGACCCGTTAAGAACAGGAGCCCAGGCATTTTGGTATAGTCTGAGAACAGGAATACTTCCTATTGTATTCTTATTTAACAGCGAGTTATTATTAATTGGTATTGAAAGTATATGGCATGGCTTAATGGTCATAGCAACCTCATTGATTGGGATTTTAGTATTTACTTCTGCTACTCAGGGATGGTTTATAAATAAACTGAGATGGTATGAGATTATTATTTTTTTAATAATTTCAATATCATTATTATCTCCAGAATTTATTCTAAATAAATTTTACCCAAAATATAACTATTTAAGTATTGAAGAAATAAACAAAAAACAGTTTGATTATAATAAAGAGATAAGAATTAAAATTACTAGACTTACAGAGTATGGCGAAAGATATAAATTATTTGTAATTGAAAAAAGTAGTTTTGATGAAAATTTCAGTTTAGATGATTATGGAATGAGCTTAGTTGTAGAAGATAATAAAACCATAATTGATACTTTAAAATGGAATGGAATTGCAAAAAAATCTGGTTTAGATATGGGAGATATTATTAATGAATTTAAAATTGAAAATCAGAATAGACCAAAAAAAGAAATAATTTATCCTATTGCTCTTGTTCTTTTATCAATTTTTGGATATTTAAATATAAGAAGAAGAATTTAGCTTAGACCTGCATGGGGTAACTTACGTTGAAGTATTTTCCAAATACCTGTAGCAGATGCAATTATTTTACCTTTACATTCTAAATAGCACTCTAAAAAAACCATGCTTTTTGTTTTTTTTTTAATTTTTACATACCCAAAAATTTCATCACCAATAGTTGAAGGTCCGATAAAGTTAATATTAAGTGTTATAGTTACACAAGGCTGATTACCCGAAATTCTATGGGCTCCAGATCCACACCCGGTATCTATGATCGATGCTATATACCCACCATGAGTTATGCCAGCTCTGTTAAGATGGTTTTTTTTTATTTTAGTTTTAAATTCATATTTAGTTTTTGAGATATCTCTGAGTAGCAAACCACCATTGTGTCTCATGAAACCTTTTTTAACGCTAATTTGTTTAAATTTTTTCATTAAATTATCAAAGTTATTAAAAACAATATTATTATCACTATTACAAAAAAATAAATTACAGATTTTTGCAAAGATATTTTCATTTTTTCATTCTTTTTGGCGCGCCTGCTAGGAGTCGAACCCAGAACCTCCTGGTCCGTAGCCAAGCGCTCTATCCATTTGAGCTACAGGCGCTAAATATAATCTATTCTTTTAACATTTATTATTAATTTTACTAAATTTTAATAATGGTCAAAAATATACATCTATTAAAAGTAAATAATATATATATATACAAATAGCGAAATGAGTGAAAAATTACTAGTTCCAGATATTGGAGATTTTGAAGAGGTAGAAATCATAGAAATTCTTGTAAAAGAAGGAGATAAAATCTCTAAAAATGACCCTGTAATAACTTTAGAAAGTGATAAATCAAGTGTTGAAGTACCATCTGCTTTTGAAGGTGTTGTAGATAGCATTAACATAAAGATTGGTGATAAAGTTTCTAAAGGAGATTTAATACTAACATTATCTTCTGAGAATGGAACTCAGCAAAAACAAGAAACTATTGAAAAGATACCACCTTCAACGGAAAAAATAATTGCGGAAGCAGAAAATTCTAATGGATATAATAATTCTGAACTAGATACTAATGCACATAAAGATATCAAAGTAGAAAATACACAAATAGAAGAACATAATGAGAGATTAGAAATAGTTGAAAATAATAATGATATTGATCCTCAAGAGACAAAAGAATGGTTAGAATCTTTATCTGCTGTAGTTCATTCTGAAGGACCTGAGAGAGCTCATTTTTTAATTAAACAATTAATTGATCAGGCATATAAAGAGGGATCAAATATACCCTACACCCAAAATACACCATACATAAACACTATACCAGCAGATGAAGAGATAAAATCTCCAGGCGATCAAAATATCGAAAGAAAAATCAGAGCACTGATTCGATGGAATTCAGCAGTGATGGTTGTCAGAGCAAACATGAGAGAACCTTCATTAGGAGGTCACATTGGGACATTTGCTTCAGCAGCAACTCTTTATGATATAGGAATGAATCATTTTTGGAGAGCTAAAAGTAATAAATTTGGTGGAGATTTAATTTATTTCCAAGGACATTCAGCTCCAGGTATTTATGCTAGAGCTTTTTTGGAGGGAAGACTTGACGAAAAGCAATTAGATAGATTCAGACAGGAAGTTTACCCAGGAGGTTTATCATCTTATCCCCATCCATGGCTGATGCCTAAGTTTTGGCAGTTTCCGACTGTTTCTATGGGTCTTGGACCAATGATGGCAACCTATCAGGCAAGATTTATGAAATATCTTATTAATAGAAAATTAATAAAAGATGAGAATAGAAAAGTGTGGTCTTTCTTAGGAGATGGTGAAATAGACGAACCAGAAGCTCTAGGATCTATTGGTTTAGCAGCAAGAGAAAAGTTAGATAACTTGATTTATGTTGTGAACTGCAACCTACAAAGATTAGATGGTCCAGTAAGAGGTAATGGTAAAATTATTCAAGAATTAGAGGGAATTTTTAGAGGAGCTGGCTGGAATGTAATAAAAGTCATTTGGGGGTCGTATTGGGATCCTTTACTTGCAAATGACAAATCAGGTTTACTTGTAAAAAGAATGAACGAGGCAGTTGATGGAGAATACCAAGCCTTTAAAGCAAAAGGTGGTTTATACGTTAGAGATAACTTCTTTGGAAAATACCCTGAACTTAAAAATCTAGTTGCGAGTTATACTGATAGCGATATTTGGAAATTAAATAGAGGCGGTCATGACCCGCATAAAGTTTATGCTGCTTATCATAAAGCTATTAATACAAAAGACAGACCAACAGTCATATTAGCTAAAACAATTAAAGGATACGGTATGGGAAAATCTGGTGAAAGTATAAATACAACCCACCAACAAAAAAAATTAGGTGTAGATGATTTGCTATATTATAGAGATAGATTTGATGTTCCATTAACAGATGAACAAGTCAAAAATATAGAATACTTTAGACCTGATGAAAATTCAGAGGAAATAAAATACTTAAAAAAAAGAAGATTAGCTTTAGGAGGATATATTCCTGAGAGATCGTCTTTTTCGAAACCAATCAAAACACCAAGTAATGATATTTTTGACTTTATGAAAAAATCAACCGGTGAAAAAGAAATGTCAACTACCATGGCACTTGTTAGGATGTTGACGAATTTGCTAAGAGATAAAAATGTTGCTCCAAGACTTGTTCCAATAATCCCTGATGAAGCAAGAACATTTGGTATGGAAGGTTTTTTCCAAAAAATAGGTATATACGCACATGAAGGTCAAAAATATGAGCCAGAGGATTCTGCTCAATTAAGCTCTTACAAGGAAGAGAAAAGTGGTCAAGTTTTAGAGGAAGGAATAAATGAGGCTGGATCAATGGCATCATGGATAGCTGCGGGAACATCGTATTCAAATCATGATATAGAAATGATACCAATTTATCTTTTTTATTCTATGTTTGGTTTTCAAAGAACTGGAGATTTTGCGTGGGCAGCTGGAGATAGTCAAACAAGAGGATTTTTAATTGGAGCTACAGCTGGAAGAACAACTTTAGCTGGGGAAGGTCTTCAACACCAAGATGGTCACAGTCATTTATTAGCATCAACAATTCCAAATTGCGTTTCTTATGATCCAACCTTTCATTATGAATTAGCTACAATTTTTAAAGAAGGTTTAAGAAGAATGCATGAAAAACATGAAAATATTTTTTACTACATCACAACAATGAATGAAAATTACCCTCATCCAGAGATGCCAAAAGATTGTGAAGAGGGCATATTAAAAGGGATGTATAAAATAAAAGATTTCAGCAAGAATAAAAAAAATAAGATTCAATTATTGGGTTCAGGAACAATTTTAAGAGAGATGATGGAAGCAGCAGAAATTTTACAAAATGAATATCAAGTTGATAGTGAAGTATGGAGTGTTACCAGTTTTAATGAACTAAGAAGAGATGGACTTGAAACAGAAAGGTATAACTTGCTTAATCCAGGAGGAGAGAAAAAAATCTCTTACGTTGAAAAATGCCTTGGAAAAACTGAAGGTCCTATATTAGCAGCTTCAGATTACATGAGAATGAATTCTGACCAAATTAGACCTTACATAAATAAAAGCTTTTATTCATTGGGTACAGATGGATTTGGTAGAAGTGATACAAGAAAAAATCTAAGAAAGTTTTTTGAAGTAGATAAAGAGCATATAGTTGCATATGGCTTAAGTATTTTATCTAATGAACAATTAATTGCTTCTAAACATGCTGTAGATGCAATTAAAAAATATAAAATTGATAAAGATAAGCCTATGCCCACAAAATTATAATGAGCGAGAAAGAAGTATTAGTTCCTAACATTGGTGATTTTAAAGATGTTGAAGTAATTGAGGTGTTAATAGAGGCAGGATCAAATATTAATAAAGATGATCCGATAATTACAATAGAAAGCGACAAATCAAGCGTTGAGATTCCAAGCCCATACTCAGGTAGTGTTAAAAAAGTTAATTTAAAAGTTGGTGATAAAGTTTCAGAGGGCTCATCAATACTAATAATTGGTTCGGAAGAAGAAAAACCAGATGAGCAAATTGAAGAAGAGGTCAAAGAGATTAAAGAAGAAACTGTTATACAAAAACCTCCTGAAGAAGTAATTTCAAAACCAAAAGAAATATTACAAAATAATAGAGTTAGTGTATTCAAATCAAGCAAAGCACTTGCTAGCCCAAAAACTAGAAAATTTGCAAGAGAACTTGGTGTTGATATTAATAATGTTACTGGATCAGAAAGATCAGGAAGAATTATAGAAGAAGATATAAAAAAATTTGTATCTTCTAATTTTAATAAACCTCAAGAAGAAAAGAAGGCTCAATCTATAAAACCCTCAGAATATGATCATGCTGATTTTGGAGATGTAGAAATTCAAGATATACCAAGAATTAAAAGAATTGCCGCTCCACATTTATCAAATTCTTGGCAAACAATACCGCATGTTACTAGTTGTGATGAGGCAGATATTACTGAGTTAGAAGAATTTAGAAAAAATTTGACTGATACTTTTACTGGAGAAAAAAAGAAAATTACTCCATTGGCATTTATTATAAAGGCAGTTGTGGAAGCTTTGAAAGTTTTTCCAAGATTTAATAGTTCTATTGACAATATTGAAAATGGAAAAATAACATTAAAAAAATACTTCCATGTAGGAATTGCAGTTGATACTCCCAATGGTTTAATGGTGCCAAAAATAAGAAATGCTAATCAAAAGAATATAGATCAAATAAGCAAGAATCTAAAAAAAGTTAGTGATGATTGCCGAAATTTGAAGATAGATAAAAAAGAGTTTTATGGAGGATCCATAACTATAACAAGCCTAGGTGGTATTGGAGGAACTTATTTTACTCCTATAATAAATTATCCTGAGGTTGCTATTTTAGGAATTGGTAGGACTTATATTAAACCTGTTTTTATTGATGGACAATTTAAACCTAGAACAATGTTGCCTTTATCTCTTTCTTACGATCATAGAATTATTGACGGTGCTGAGGGTTCAAGATTTAATAATGAATTAAAAAATAACCTTGGTAAAAACTTTGCCTACAAATTAGCTAAGCAATGATTAAAAATTTTAAACTTTTAAATAATAAAACTGTATTTTACTTTAATGATGATAAGTTTGAAACATTTCCTAATATTTGGTTAAGAGATCATATTAAAAATAAAGAAAACTGGGATTTTAAAACCAATCAAAGAATAACTTATACCGCAAATTTAGATATTAATATCAAAGTTAAAAAAGCAAAATTATTAAAAAAAGGGAAATTCATTGAAATATTATGGTCTGATGAAAATAAACCAACCAAATATTCATATGAATTTTTAAAAAAAAATTCTTTAAAAAAAGAAGAAACTAAAAGTGATACTCAATTTTGGAAAGATAAAGACATAAAAAATCAAATTTTCATTAACTATAATCAATTACAAACTAAAGTTGGATTTAAAAATTTATTAAAAAAAATCCACATATATGGTTTTGCAGTCGTAAGAAATTGTTCAAAAAATTTAAATTCTGTTGAACATATAGCTAAAAAAATAGGTTATGTCAGAAATTCAATTTTTGGAGGATTGTGGACTTTTGAATCAAATAATAAAAAAGCAGACAGTGCATATTCAAACCAAGAACTGAGA
>CACHAX010000006.1 GCA_902577875.1 uncultured Pelagibacteraceae bacterium
TATCAACTATTGTTATAATAGATCTAATCTCATTATCTTTATACTGTTCACCAAAAACATTGATTTTCAAAACTGCAATTTCATCAATAACTTTTCTTTTAGTTTCTAAATTTTTGCTTTTCTCAAATACATCAATTTCCAAATCTTTTACTTTGAAAACATTAGCATTTGTATTTGAAATAATTAATGAAAGTAGAAACAAACATTTAACAGTTAATTTAAGTGTGGTTAAATTCATAATATCATTAAATATTACTACATAGTTTCTATACTTCCTATAAATTTGTAGTCTTTGTCTATAACAACAATTTCACCAGACGAAGTACCAAAATTTAGCATTTCTGAAATAACTACAAAATGTGTTACTAAAACAAGATTTTTATCACTATTCCAATTAGATATATATTTTTTTAAACTTTTAATTTGTTCATCTTTATATTTATAAAACTTTTCTTGATAAAAAGAGTTTAAACCTTTGAAGGTTTCATAATTATTAAAGGCAAATCTTGCAGTATCTTTACATCTACACCACTCACTGGATAATACTTTATCAATTTGAATATTATTATTACTAAATAATATTCCAATTTTTTTTGATTGCTCTATGCCCTCTTGATTTAAATTTCTTTGAGTATCACATTTTTTTAAATCAATATTATCAGGATCTCCATTTCCTGGTGCAAGTGAGTGTCTTATAAATGCAATTTTTCCACCCTTCTGCAGTTCGCTTATTACTAAATCATTAGCCTGTGAATAATTTGAATTAAAAATACTTAGCAAAAATAAAAGAATAAAATTTATATATTTCATAAACTACAATTAAATTTTTATCTGTATTTTTTATAATAGAGCTTTCTGAACTGATAATTTCCAACCATTTATTAAATCGTTCCTAACTTTTCGGTTTATTTTAGGCTTAAAAATTTTATCTTTTTTCCATTTCCTCTTGATTTGATATAATGATTTAAATAATCCAATTTGATATCCAGCTAGTAAAACTACTCCTAAACCAGTTGTTTCTAATACCTTTGGTCTTTCTGTATTTATATTTATGATGTCAGATAAAAATTGCGAAAACCAGTTGTTTTTTACCATGCCTCCATCAATCTTAAGTTTAGTTGGTTTTAAACCATCTTTTTTCATTGCATTAAATAAATCATTACTTTGATAGGCAACTGACTCTAATACTGCTCTAACTAAGGTTTTCCAATCACTATTTCTTGTTAAACCTGTTATTACCCCTCTTGCATCAGGCCTCCAATAAGGTGCTCCCATTCCACTGAAGGCAGGCACAACGTATACACCCTCATTATTTTTTTTTGATTGAGCAATTATTTCCGTATCAAAAGCATTGTTAATAAATTTTAATTTATCTCTTAACCATTGTACACCTGCACCTGCAATAAAAATAGATCCTTCAAGAGCATAAGTATTTTTTCCATTCAATCTGTAACATATTGTTGTTAATAATTTATTTTTAGAATAAATTTTTTTTGAACCAGTATTCATTATGACAAAGGCACCAGTTCCATATGTACTTTTTACTGAACCTCTTTCAAAGCATGACTGTCCTACTGCAGCTGCTTGTTGGTCTCCTAGAACTGCTGATATTGGTATTTCACTGCCGACAATTCTCTTACTTGTTAAACCAAAATTATCAGCTGAATTTTTAACTTTTGGCAAAATATTTTCAGAAATTTTAAGTTTTTTTAAGATTTCTTTATCCCATTTATTATTATTAATGTTAAATAACATGGTCCTACAAGCATTAGTTGCTTCTGTTAAATGATGTTGCCCATTAGTAAGTTTCCAAATAAGGAAAGTATCAACAGTACCAAATAATAAATTATTTGATTTTAAAAGTTTCTTAACATTTTTTACGTTTTCTAGTATCCATTTAATTTTAGTTGCAGAAAAATATGGGTCAATAAATAATCCAGTTTTTTTTCTAAAAATTTTTTCATAATTTTTTTTCTTTAACTCTTCACAATAGTCTTGGGTTCTTCTATCTTGCCAAACAATTGCGTTGTAGACTGGTTTTCCTGTTTTTTTATTCCAAAGAATAGTTGTCTCTCTCTGGTTAGTTATTCCTATACTTAATATTTTTCCTCTTAATAGTGATGCTTTTTTTATTACTTTTTTCAACGCTTTTAGAGTTCTAAGCCAAATTTCGTTTGGATTATGCTCCACCCATCCATTTTTTGGAAAATATTGATTAAATTCAAACTGGGATGTAAATTTTATATTACCATCTAAATCAAAGAGAATTGCTCTAGTTGATGTTGTGCCTTGGTCAATAGCAACAAGAAATTTTTTCACAATTTAAGTCTATACCTAAATTTTTTTTTCTAAAAGTAAAAACTAATACAAGCTGGAAGGATATGAAATTTAAATTATTTAGTGAAAGATTGAGTTGAATATTCTGACAAGGGAAGTTTTGATAAAGTTTTTATCTTTTTGACATAATCTACAAAAGATTGAGCATAGCCGAGATATGTATTTACTACTCTTCCTTGCTTAGATATAATTCCAAAAGTTTTATATCCATCTTTACCAGCTGCAATATAGTTATTTGTTGCTACTGTATAAGTCTTACTTGGATTTATCTTTACCCAACTCTTGTCTGTTCTACCCTTAAACTCTAAATTTATCACTCTATTTCCTTTACTATTGCTTGCTTGAACATCCCATCTCAATCCAGCAGCATATGGATAGGCTCCTGTAGAACCATCTGGAGTTAAAGCATAATCAATTGAGTCTTCCAAAACATTTTTAATTTCTTCTCCACTCATTTTCAATTCTACAATAGTATTACTGAAAGGTAATAAAGTATACGCGTCCCCAATTGTAATATTGCCTTCTTTTATATCTATTCTTGTTCCACCACCATTTTGAATTGCAATATCACTTAATTTGGACATTTCTCTGAAGGCGTGTGCTACAATATTCGAAATATCGGATCCATTTTTTTCAGTTTTTGATACATCACAAAGTTTTGACTTTCCTTGTCCAGGAATTCTTTCAAGACATAAATCATCAGTTACTCTGCCAATTACTTCACTGCTTTTTTCTTTAACTTCATTTTTGTATTTTTCTAATATTTTTGATGCTTTTGCGTCAGCCTCTACGATTGAAATATTTGGATTAACTTCGATAGCCTTGTATACGGCTTCTCTATAATTACCATCTATCTCAACTCTTTTTCCATTTGAATCTTTTCTCTTAAAGGAATCATCTAACATTATATGTGGTATTCCATCACATGACTTGATGGTGCCATCGTTATTAAACTCGATATTAAGTTCTCCAACAATTTGAGAATATTCCCATGCTGTAACTATACAAACATCTTCCTCATTTTTATTTTTGACTACAGTTGGGTAGGCCCCATTAGAATTTAGTCCTATATTATCGAAATCTCCAGTTAGACTATGAGAATCACCTCCAACTATAACATCAACATCTGTAAGAAGTTTAGCCATGTTAATCTCATTTTTATATCCATAATGAGTTAAAAGAATTATCTTATTGATTCCTTGTTGTTTAAGCTTATTTATATTTTCTTGTGCTGAATTAATTTCATCTAAAAATAAAGTTGTGTCGTCTGGATTTGATGACTCTCTCGTTTTTTTTGAGATCACAATTCCAATTACTCCAATTTTTTGATTTCCTTTATTGATTATAGTGTAAGGTTTAATTTTTTTTGACAAAGGTGAGTTTATTTTTGCTTTAATGTTTGCTGACAAAACTGGAGTCTTACACTTATCAGTATGAAGATAATCTAAAAACTCAACTAAACTCTTATCACCATCATCAAATTCATGATTTCCTATAGCGAAAGCATCAAAACAAATTTGATTCATCATTTCTGCATCTGCTTTGCCCTTGAAAAGAGTGTAATATAATGTCCCTGTAATAGCATCACCCGCATGAAGCTTGATAACATTTTCATTTTTTAATTTTAATTCTTTAAATTTTGCTACGACAGATGGAAAACCGCCTGATACAACTCTCGTCTTTTCACCATCTAAATTTAAATCAAGTCTTTTATTTGGTTCCAAATGAGAGTGATGATCATTTATATGTAAAATGGTGATTTTATCTGCTAAAGCTGATGAACTTAAAATAAGTGAAAAAATAATTAAAAATAATTTCATGATGGGATAATCGTTATAAAATATGAAAGTATTTTTACTAAAAAGTGAAAGATTTATTAAAAAAATTTAAACTAATTATTACTTATGCTCGATAAAAAACAATTTTAAATTTGATGAAAATTTTAATAATAACAAATAATCATATCTATTATGAGCTGATTGAGTTTGGGGCTTAAAGAATATTTAGAAGTAAAAACTGTTACAGACTGGAAGGATTAACACTTTTAAATTCTAACATGTTCTCAAAAGTACACATTTCAGGTTTTGAAAAAGTAATTTTTGGAAATTTTTTACTAAAGTCTAAAAATAGTTTTTTATTAAATTCAATTAAATTACTTATTTCAATCTCACTAAGCTCTCTTAAGATATATGCCAAAGTAATATGAAAAGTATATCTTTGATGGTTTTCAAATTTAATTTTTAATAAGCTACTTAGTTCATCTCTACAATTTCTAAGAATTTTTTCATCCTTTTTAGAAAAAGGTTCTAAAATAATACTATAACCACCAAAAAATGTTTTTAGTTTAAGATTAAATTCTTTTGGAAAATTATAGTTTTTAATTCTTTTATTTAATTCAAAAGCTATATCTTTGTGATCCATATCAAGATCTATATCTGATGGCCAATTATTTGTATTTTTTGTATTTAAATTACAACAATCAAATAACGTCATATGAAAACTAGATTGAGGTAAATAGAAATAAGTTTTTTCTGGATTAAAATTTTTTATTTTTTTTTGAAAACTACTAATTTCATCGGATAAATTGGTATTAAGAGGAATATTACAAATTATTGCACAACCTGGAAAGGGTAAAGGATTTCCTTTGTCATCAAATTTATTTTCAGCACCTTTTAAAGTATATCCTTCAAGTTTTCCTGCTAAAAATTTCTCTTGGTTATTGACTATATTTAAATCCATTAAGATAAACTAAAACCATTTTATATTT
This sequence comes from uncultured Pelagibacteraceae bacterium, assembly GCA_902577875.1. Lineage (GTDB taxonomy): Bacteria > Pseudomonadota > Alphaproteobacteria > Pelagibacterales > Pelagibacteraceae > Pelagibacter. The sequence continues at coordinate 5,105 of CACHAX010000006.1, forward strand.
TCTTTCTCACAAAGTTCTTTCAACCTTAAGGGATAATCTGTCATAATGCCATCTACACCGTACTCAACCATCTTTAACATTTCGTACTCTTTGTTTACTGTCCATACATTTACTGGCAATTCTTCTTGATGAGAAATATCGACAAGTTTTTTTGTAATGTCTTTTCGGTATGGATGCCATGCTTTTCCACCTTGTGACTTTATAATTTTTGGCAACTCATGATCTTCATAATAAGGTAAAAAACTCAACCATGGAGATCTGTTGTAAATAGTTTGATTAATATTAATTCCTGTCAAATGTTGAGTTAAATAAGCTCTTGGAATTTCAGGATACTGATTTTTAATTACTGATAAAGTTCTCCAATCAAATGATGAAATAATTATTTTATCTTTTAAAGATGTTGCATTTATATCATTCATAATTAATTTTACTGTATCTTCTGGTTCTGGTGTCAAATTTTCTTCCTCTGGCGTAGATTTAATTTCTAAATTTATTAATAATTTTTCAGATTTATTTTCTGAAGACATTTTTAATAATTCAGAAAGTTTTGGTATTCTTTGGTTTTCTAATTTTTTTTGATTAATAAATCTTCTTCCATATCTGGATAATTTATTAACTGAACCTACATCAAACTTTGAAAGTTCTTCATAAGTTAAATCAAATATTTTTAAATTTTCATCCTCTATCCAATTCCCCTCATTATCTTTTGTTCTGCTTGGATCTAATCTAAAATCATGAGCAATAACTGGTACAAGATCCTTAGAAATTAATATATCGGTTTCGTATGCATTAATATTGTTTTCAAATATATATTTAAAACTTTCTAGGGTGTTTTCAGGAAGATCTCCTCTTGCTCCTCGGTGACCATAAATTTTTATATGATTTGGTTTACTTAAAATCAAATTTAATTAACTCTTTTGCCAGTGCTTTTATCAAAAATATAATATTTATTGTTCTCAATATTAAGACTTAGATCAGCACCTTTTTCAATAGTTAGATTTCCCGGACACCTATAACAAAAGTCTTTTTTATTTTTTAATTGACCATAAACAAGATTATCCGAACCAAGTTGTTCCACTAAGTCTACTTTTAAATTAATTAAACTATTTTCACTTTGACTTAAATGTTCAGGTCTTATTCCTAATTTTACTTCTCCCTCAAAGTCACTATCAATATCTTTAATTTCAAAACCTTCTGCAGATAATGTTTTATTTTTTATATTACCATCTAAAAAATTCATTTGAGGTGAGCCAATAAAACCAGCAACAAATAATGATTTTGGATTATCATATATCTCAATAGGAGTTCCAAGCTGTTCAATAATTCCATTGTTAATAACTGCTAATCTATCAGCAAGTGTCATGGCCTCTACTTGATCATGCGTAACAAATATGCTTGTTACTCCAACTTTCTGCTGAAGTTTTTTGATTTCAAGTCTCATCTGAATTCTTAATTTTGCATCTAAGTTTGAAAGAGGTTCATCAAATAAGAATATCTTAGGATTTCTAACAATTGCTCTACCCATTGCAACTCTTTGTCTTTGACCTCCGGATAACATTGAAGGTTTTCTCTGTAAATAATCTGAAATTTGTAGCAGCTTAGCTGCATCATTTACTTTTTGCTCAATTGTTTCTTTGTCAATTCCTCTGTTTTTTAGACCATAAGCCAAGTTATTATAAACATTCATATGTGGGTATAATGCATAGTTCTGAAACACCATTGCTACATCTCTTTCAGACGGATCTACCTCATTAATTAATTTTCCATCAAGATTAATATCACCCTCTGTAATATCCTCTAAGCCTGCAACCATTCTTAATAAAGTTGATTTTCCACATCCACTAGGTCCTACAAAAACCATAAACTCACCTTCATCAACACTTAATGAAGTTTCATGAACAGCCTTAGTTCCATTTGGGTAAATCTTAGTCACATTTTTTAAATCTAAAAAGCTCATTTATTTCTCCGTTTGAATTAATCCTTTTATGAACCATTTTTGTAAAAATACTACCACTAAAACTGGTGGGATCATTGACAAAATGATATACGCAAATCTTTCTGCAGTTCTTGGCAGAGCAACTCCTTCATAGCTTTCTGTGTAAATAATCTTCATTCCCATTACAACAGTCCAGTATTCTTCTGCAGTTGTCATTATTAGTGGCCATAAATATTGGCTGTATCCGTATACAAACATAAAGATAAACATTGCTGCTATCATGGTTTTAGATAATGGAACCAAGAAATCTATGAAAAAACTCCAAGCATTTGCTCCGTCTAATTTTGCTGACTCCAAGAGTTCATCTGGAATTGTTTTATAAAATTGTCTGAAGAAAAATGTTGCTGTAGCTGAAGCAACTAATGGAAGGATAAGGCCTGTATATGAATTTGTTAAACCTAAATCAGATACAATTTTATAGCTTGGAAAAATCCTTACCTCCAAAGGAACAAGTAGAGTAATAAAGATTAACCAAAAAATTGGTACAGCTAATTTAAATCTATAATAAACCAAAGCATATGCTGACATTGCTGAAATAACTACCTTAAGTGTTGCAATTCCTAATGCCATTATAAAACTATTAATAAACATTTTTGCAGCAGTCACTTCTTCTGACCAACCACCTTTTTCATTTAAAACTTCGTTATAGTTTCTTGCTAGCTGATCACCTATATGAAACTTCATACCTTCGGTTAATATAGTTACAGAATCATGCGAAGAACTTGCAAAAGATATCCAAATAGGAACTACCATTAACAAGACTCCTAGTATTAAAATAATATGAGCAATTATTTGAAGTGGTTTAATTTTCATTTATCTTGAAAAACCCCCTTAATAAAATATTTCTGCAACACAATTATAATTAAAATTGGTGGCACCATAGACATCATCACGAAAGCAAAACGATGAACAATTGAACCCGACATCATTTTTAATCCCATAACCACTGTCCAATATTGTTCTGAAGTTGTTACCAATAATGGCCATAGATACTGATTGTAGCCAAAAACAAACATAAATATTAACATCGCTACAATCATTGTTTTTGACAAAGGAATTAAAAAATCAACAAAAAATCTCCAGGTATTTGCTCCATCAAGTTTTGCGGATTCAAGTAATTCATCTGGAACGGTTTTATAAAATTGTCGAAAGAATAATGTTGCTATAGCTGATGCTGAAATAGGAACTATTAATCCAAAGTAAGAATTCACTAGATTAAGCTCAGCCATTACTGAATAAGTAGGGAAAATTCTTAACTCTAATGGTACTAAAATTGTAATAAATATAATCCAAAACAATAATGTTGCATATTTTATTCTGTAATAAACCAACGCGTAAGCAGCCATTAAAGATGTAACAACGGATAATATTGCAACTCCTGTAGCCATGATAAAACTATTAAAAAACATTTTTAATGCTGTTATCTCTTTAAAAAAACCACCCTGATATAATAAAACTCGTAAGTAATTTTCATAAAAGCTATCTCCTAAAAACATTTGGAGACCATTCATATTAATCATTGAACTCGTGTGCGTCGAGCTAGCAAAAATCATCCATACAGGAACTACCATGATTAGTATTCCAATGAGTAAAATTAAATGTGAAAAACTTGATGTGATAAATCTAGTCATTAATTATAATGTATTTTCCCTTCGATATATCTAAATTGAAAAATCGTAATTACTAATACAATCAACATCATCATTATTGATTGAGCTCCTGCACTTCCTAAATCCAGTCCTCTAAATCCATCCATGTAAGCTTTATAAACTAGAGTTCTTGTTTCACCGGAAGGAGCACCTATTGTTGTGGTATCAATAATTCCAAATGTATCAAAGAAAGCATACGTTATATTAATAATTATTAAAAAGAATGTAGTTGGCATTAATAATGGGAATGTAATTGTCCAAAATCTTCTAAAACTATTTTTACAGTCAATCATTGATGCTTCAATTACAGATTTTTGTATAGCTTGAAGTCCAGCCAAGAAGAAAATAAAATTAGCACTGATTTGCTTCCAAGAACCAGCTATGATTACGTAAATATAAGAGTCGAACACACTTTCGTACCAATTAAATCCCCACAGTTCGTGAAATAAATGATAAAGAAGACCAAATCTTTCACTAAAAAAATAATTTGCCATTACACCAACTACCGCAGGCGCAATTGCATAAGGCCAAATTAAAAGTGTTTTGTAAGTGCTTTTACCATGCATTACATTATTAGCCTGAACGGCAAGTAATAATCCAATTGAGCCTGTAATTAACGTAATAACAAAACTATAAATAATAGTAAATTTGAAAGCTATGAAATAAGCTGGATCATCAAAAATAAATAAAAAATTGTCAAACCATACAAACTTCGATCCAAATCCAAAAGCATCTTGCATTGTAAATGCATCTCTAAAGGTTTGTATGATTGGCCAATATAAAAAAATTAACAATATACCTAGCTGCGGAGCTAAGAAAAGATATTGTGAATAGCTAGATTTGAATTGGACTTTTTTCATACTTTTATAAAAATAAATAAGGAGGGTAAATTAATACCCTCCTTATTGTTTTAATTATTCTTACAAAGTTTTAGCAAATTGCTTTAACAATTTAGCTGCACCTTTGTCCATATTCTGCAATCCTTTTTCGATTGATATTTTGCCGTTTAACATTGGCTCAATATTTTCGTAAATTACTTCACGAATTTGGGGCCAGTTACCAGCTCTATATCCACCAGGAATAGTTGAACCTTCTAAGCTTAATTGTTCACCAACTGCTTTATGATATGGAGAAGCTCTATAGAAATTTATAGTTTCAGCTAACTCTATACCACCTTTAGTCACTGCAGAGTAACCAGTCATATTGTGATAATACAGATCCATTTCTGGAGAACCCATAAATTCTATAAATTTAGCAAGTCCTTTGTACTCTTCCTCAGTATGACCATTTAAGATCCAGTTAGCAGCACCACCTATAAAAGTTGGATACTCTTTTCCTTTGGTTACTGAATCCCAGTAAGGAATATGATTAACTGTAAAGTTTGGAACAACACCTTTCATTCCACCAAATGATGCAGCAGAACCAAACCAAAATGCAGCTTCACCTGCTATAAATGGTGCTTGATTGTCTCCCCACGCTCTTCCTTTATAGCCATATAAACCTTTATCATACCATTCTTTAACTTTCTTCCAATGATAGACAAATGCATCAGTTTCAGCGAATAAAGTTTTTGTAGGAACAGCATCGTAACCATTATTTCCATCTAACATTAATAAATTATGTCTAGAAAAGAAATTTTCAGTCCAAATCCATGGACTATGACTTTGAACTAAAGGAATGTATCCAGCAGCTTTGATTTTTGGAGCCATGGCCTCAAATTCTTCATAAGTTTTTGGCACAGATTCAATTCCAACCTCTTTCAAAATGTCCATGTTTGCATACATCAAACAAGTTGAACTATTGAAAGGTACACCAATCATTTTTCCATCAGAGTCGGCATAGAAATTTTTAATGCCTGGAATATAGTTGTCAGCATCTACATCAATGCCATATTTCTTAGCCATTTCTTCAAAACCGATAACAACACCATTTTTTACTTGAGCTACCATGATTGCAGCACCAGCATCATAAACCTGTGAATAGTGTGGTTGGTCGCCTGCTCTAAATGCAGCAATAGTTGCCGCCATGTTATCTTCATAACTTCCTTTTCCTGTAGGAATGACCGTATATTGATCTTGTGAAGCGTTAAATCTATTTGCAATTTCAATAATTACATCACCAAGAAAACCACTGTTTCCGTACCACCAATGAATTTCTGTCTTTGAATAACTGTGTGATGTAAAAGAGAAAGTAAATAGAATTGTTAAAACACTAAGTATTTTTTTCATATCTATCCTTCTGTTAAGTTTATTTTATTTTTTATTAATAATTTATTAATGTTAAGATATTATGAAATTGTAAATAATTGCATTTAAAAATTTTAAATTTCTAAAAGAGGTTGTATATTTTAAAACAAATCATAATTTAAATGTCTAAAAAATTTGATTTATTCATAATAGGTGGCGGTATAAACGGTGCAGGTATTGCAAGAGATGCTGCAGGTAGAGGTTTATCAGTTTGTTTAGCTGACAAAGGTGAGATTGGAGGAGCAACCTCATCTTGGTCGACGAAATTAGTACATGGTGGTCTTCGTTATTTAGAAAATTATGAATTCAGACTAGTTAGAGAATCTCTGAAAGAAAGAGAAATAGTTTATAAAATTGCCAGACATATTTCCAAACCGATTCCTTTTATAATTCCTTATGCAGATAAAATTCGACCAGCCTGGTTAATTAAAATTGGTTTATTTTTGTATGATAATTTAGGTGGCAAAAGCAATATACCAAAATCAAAAACGTTTGATCTTACAAAAAAATTTTCAAATATTCTTAAGCAAAAATACAAAACTGGTTTTCAATATTTTGACATACAAATTGACGATAAAAAATTAACGAAACTAAATGCTAAAGATGCAAAAAGAAATAAAGCTAAAATACTAGAATATAACAAAGTTAAAAAAGCTGAAATTATTGGCAATGAATGGATTATTAGTCTTGAAAAAGGTGAAAAAGTAAAATCAAAAATTTTAATTAATGCATCTGGACCATGGATAAACGAAACCTTAAATAAAAATATAAAAATTAAATCTAAGAAAAAAATAAGATTAGTTAAAGGAAGTCATATTATTACAAAAAAATTGTACAAAGAAAATGTTGCATTCACATTTCAAAATACTGATAAAAGAATAATATTTGTGATACCTTATAAAGGAAAGTTTTCTTTAATTGGAACTACAGAAGTTGAGGTTAAATCACCAGAAAATAAAGGAATATCAAAAAAAGAAATTACATATTTAATTCGTTCAGTAAATAATTACTTAAAAAAACAAATCAGAACAAAGGACATTGTAGATACTTATTCAGGGATAAGACCTCTAATTGAAGATTTTAATACAGCTTCAAAAGTCACAAGAGATTATGTTTTTGATTTAAAAATTATAAAAAAATTACCTTTATTGAATATATATGGAGGAAAACTAACCACCTACAGAAAATTGTCTGAAAAAGTCCTTTTTGACCTTAGAAAGTTTTTACCTAAAACAAAAAAAGGTCCATGGACACACAAAAAGAAGCTTCTCTAAACTTAATGACCGTTAAATTTGAAAAATTAAAAAAAACAATAATTAAATGCAATAAATGTCCAAGACTTGTAAAGTTTAGAAAAAAAATATCTACAGAAAAAAGAAAGCAATATATTAACCAAACCTATTGGGGGAAACCAGTAACAGGTTTTGGAGATATAAATGGAAAGATAATGATAGTAGGACTTGCACCAGCAGCACATGGTGGAACAAGAACAGGCAGAGTATTTACAGGCGATAAATCCTCAGACTTTTTATACAAATGTTTACACAATGTAAAAATTGCTAATCAAAGTAATTCGGATCATATAAATGATGGATTGAAAATAAAAAATACTTTCATAACTCCAGCTTTAAAGTGTGTTCCTCCAGGAGATAAACCATTAAATGAAGAGTTAAAAAATTGCTTTAGTTATTTTAAATCTGAATTTGAAATACTTAAAAATCTTAAAATAATTGTAGCTTTAGGGAAAATTGCTTTTGATACTTGTGTAAAATTTTATAGAGAAAATTTTGATTACACTGAAAGAATAAAATTTGGTCATGGAACATATTTTAAATTACCTAACAATGTGTTGTTAATGGGGTGTTATCATCCAAGTCCTAGAAATGTAAATACCGGACGAATTAATGAAAAACAAATGACTAAACTATTTAAAAAAGTAAAAGAACTAGTTTAATTTGTTAATAAATACTTTTGGAAGTTTTACTGGTTTTCCCAAATTATTTAGAGATACTAATTTAATCTCTGCATCACATAAAATATCTGATTTTCTTTTAATTACTTGTGACATTGTAATAGTAGTTAAAGTATTAGATTTAACTTTTGTGAAAACGGTAATTTTATCCTCAAATTTTGCTGGTTTTTTAAAATCTACGTTGCAAGTTTTAACAGCTATTAAAACATTATATTTATCTAATAACTTTTTATTTGAATATCCTAATGAATAAATAAGCTCAGATCTTGCTCTTTCAAAGTACTTTAAATAATTTGCGTGGTAAACTATTCCACCAAAATCAGTATCCTCATAGTATACTTTTAAATTATACTTAAATACTTTCATCAGTTTATATTAATAAAATTTATTGAGAAGAAAAATAGATATTTTGATAGTAAGAAATTGATTTTTTCTTGGAATTATCTGTATCTGACATGATCGCTATACCATCTAGCTCATTAACATCTAAATTATGGAATTTTTTGAAATCTTCTTTAACATTTGCTTTGACGGTTACCCATTCATTTAAGTTTGTCTTTGTAGTAGCAAGAACATTATCTATAGATTTTTTAGTGTATGGACTTGGTGAATTGCTCCCAACATCTTGATTGCTTGAAAAAACATAATTTATTGCTCTATTTGATAAAGCGGTAGCTCCAGTTTTCTTGATAACAAATACTCTTGCCGCAAAATCGTGACCCTTTTTAGCTGTCTCATCTATCCCTGGTATATCTTTCTCAATTTTCCAAGTTATATTTACGAAAGGTGTTTTATTTAGATCAATTTTAATCTCTTTACCTAGGCCAGAAGCAGCATTATCTGCAATAGCTTTTAAGTAATTGCCATTATCATTAGAACCGGTTGTATATGAAGTTTTATTATCTGCCCCTCTTACTTTTCTAACTGTCAATTCTGATAGCTCTTTGTCTGTAAAATCAAATACTTTTATGTTCTCTGCATACAAGGTAGTTTGAGACAACGCTGTAACTAAAATTAAATTAAAAAAAAATCTAAACATGTCATCTCTATATAAAAGATAAAATAATTTTCAAATTCAAAATTTTGACATTATTTAAACATGCATAAATCATTATTGATCTCTACTTAGATAATATGAAATTAACAGTTCTTTTTGGTTTGATGATTTATTGGTCTATAATTATAACTGCACCTGTAATTTCAAAAAATTCAGAAAAATTTGGAGAAAAAAAGGTATTAATACCTCTTAAAAAACCAAGAATTTAAGGCAGAAGCACTATCTTTGGAGCCGAACAGGTTCCATCATGAATTTCTTTAAAAGCTCCCCATCCATCTTTAAGATTTCTGTACTCAATCCACTCTATCTTGCCTAGTTTGTTATTGGTTAAAATATCAATAGTTTCTCCAAATTCTTTGTTTGTGTAACAATAAGTTCCAATAAAAGTAACCTCTTGAAGGGTTGCTTTTCTAAAATTAAAAGATCCTGCAGGCTGAGTTAGTCCGATATGAACTATTATTCCACCGGGTTTTACTACACTGATTGCCTGTTGTCTTGAAACTTCAAGTCCAACTGTATCAAAAACTAAATCAAAGCTACTCTCTTTAATATCTTTATGATCTGGTGATACTGTTTTTGCATCTACATATTTTGAGCATGCATTAAGTCTTTTTTGATTAGGATCAGAAATTGTCAGATTAGTATTTCCTTGGATCTTGGATAAAATTAAAGCACATAATAGCCCAATTGCTCCACCACCTTGAACAAGCGTTCTACATTCATTTAATGGTTTTTTTGACGCTTCTACTGCTAATAATACTGCGTGATATGAAACTGCTGTTGGTTCTGCAACTGCAGCCTCTTTTACATCAAGTTTTTTAGGAACTTTAAAAATATTATGATCTGGAACTGTAATGAGTTCAGCAAATGCACCTTGCCTTTCGTAAGGTCTATTCATTCCTAGAAGAACTCTATCTGGACATAAATGTTCTCTTCCATTCTTGCAGTATTCACAATTTCTACAAGTTATTAATGGATTAAGAACTGAAATTTGATCTTTAAGCTTGCCGTTAATTATTTGACCGCTAACTTCATGACCTAAAATTAATGGTGGAATTCTTCTCTCGTCTTTTCCGTGGTAAGCATGCATATCTGAGCCACAGATACCTGATGCATGAACTTTAAGAATACTTTCTCCTGGTTTTTCAGAAGGTTCTTTTTCTTCCCTGAATTCCATTTCCTCAACACCAGTATAGACAAGCGCTTTCATCATTATTTATTATTTAACAAATAATATACTAAATAAGATGTGAATGCTCCAATAATCCATCCAAAAGATTGATATTGTATTAAGCTTTCATTTAGCAAAGATGATAAAGAAAATATTGATCCAATTAAAAGAGCATACAATGCTTTGAAGTTCCAACCGTTACTGTAAATATATTCCGTATGTTCTTTAGGATAAAAAAGCTCTTTATGATTAATTTGTTGTTTTTTAAATAAATAATAGTCTGCAACCAATACTCCAAAAATTGGGCCAAAAGTCGTAGCTACAGCTTCAACAAATATCAAAACATTAGCTTTACTAAAAATTGAAAGCCAAAATGTTGAAATAATTAATCCAATAATTGATATTACAATTCCTGTTTTTTTTAACGTTAAAGAGTTCGGGAAAAAATTTATCAATGTATTTTGCGAAGGAATATAATTTGCTATCAAATTAGTTGATAACGAAGAGATGATAATAAATATCAAGCAAAAGAAAGTTAAAAAATTATTATTAAATTTTCCAACTATATCATTTGGATTTGTAAGTAGACTTGAAGCATTTAATCCTTTACTGGTGAGAATAATATCTGAACCTAAAGTGATCAAAACAGAGAAAAAAGAAAAGAATATTAAATTTAATATTATACTTAAGTTTCCTTTGGTCATCTCTTTATAATTCATTGAGTATCTAGAAAAATCACCAAATGTGAGGAGAACTATAGCAAAATAAGCAAATAAAGTTCCTGTAATTGATATTATTGGAGCAATATTTGACTGAATTGTAAAACTACTAAAAACTAAACTAAGTTTTATTCCATTCAAAAGTTCATTGTAATATTCAGATAAAATAATGATAAGTATTACAGATAACCCAAAGTACACGAAAAGACCTGAAAAATTAATAAATGATTTTAGAAAATTCTGTCCTTTTGTAAAAAGGATGTATTGAAATATTAAAGTTAAAAATAAACAAACCCAATCAATTAAATTCAAACCAAAAAAGAATAATAAAAATATTTCATTCTGTAAGAGTTGATTGTCTATTTTAAATAGTATTATCCTTGCAATATAGCCTAGTGACTTTGATATAAAGAAAGTTTGCACACCAAACATGAACAAACCAACTAAACCTCTGATCATTCCTACATATCTGGCAGCAGTAAAACCCATTGAAAGTCTGAGAATTGTTGGAAAACTTAAACCACTACTTTGAGAAATTTTTCCAATAATGTTAGCAAAAAAGAATACTAATAATCCTGCTAGCAATGATCCTGTTAGGACAACAAAAAAATTCAGATCATAGAATAAATATAAAGCTGATATTAAAGAGAACCCAACAATTGTTTGAATGTTTATGGCCCAAAAGTTAAAATAATTTTTCCAACTCCAGTCTCTATTATTAGGATTTATTGAAACTAGTTCCCAATTTCTTAGTTGAAATTTTTCGCTTTTACTCACTTAAATGATATTAATCAATTATTTACTGCTGTCCATATAAGAGAGTTGGCAACCATAGTACTATTTTTGGATACGCTATGATTATAATTAATCCAATTATCTGTAATACCATGAACTGCATCATTCCAAGATAAATATCTTTTAAATCCCAACTTGGAACAACACCCTTTAAGAAATAAGCAGATAACGCTACTGGGGGTGAGAGCCAGGCGGTTTGCAAATTAACAGCAACAAGGATTGCAAACCAGGTTAAATTAAATCCTAATGCTTCAACCAATGGTAAAATAATAGGAACAACTATCATAACAATAGGTACCCACTCTAATGGCCATCCTAAAAGAAAAATCATAATCATGATTATTCCTAAAATTAAATATTTATTCATCTCAAGTGATAAAAGAAAATCTGTTAAAACCATTGGAGTTCCTAATCTTGCAAATACCGCTCCAAAGAAATTAGAAGCAGCAACTAAAACCATAATTAATGCAGAAATCTCTAGAGTTTTAACTAATGCATCTTGTAATTTTTTTAATGTTAATTTTTTGTATGCTAATGAAAGCAATAATGCACCACCTGCTCCACATCCTGCAGCTTCTGTTGGTGTAGCAAATCCAAATAAAATACTACCTAATGCAGCAAATACTAATGCTGCGGGTGGCACTAATCCTAAGAAAAATTCTAGCCATAATTTTTTTAAATCTGTTGTTCTTAATTCCTCTGGTATGGGTGGACCTAATTTTGGGTTCATCATACATCTGAAAGTGGTGTATGCAGCATATAAGCATGCCAACAATATTCCTGGAACTATTGCTGCAGCAAATAGATCGGTTACGGGAATTTCCATAATTGGACCCATAACTACAAGCATAATACTTGGAGGAATTAAAATACCCAAAGTTCCTCCGGCAGTAATCGTACCGGCAGCTAATTTTACATCATAGTTTGATCTATTCATTGATTTTGCAGCCATAATTCCAAGAATTGTAACTGATGCACCAACTATTCCAGTAGCAGCTGCGAATATTACCGAAACAAATAAAACTGCATAATATAAAGAGCCTCTAACTCTTGCTAACATCATTTGGAAAGCTGAGAATAATCTCTCCATTAAACCTGCTTGTTCCATCATTATTCCCATAAATACAAATAACGGGACGGCGGCGAGAGTTTGTTCGGTCATTACCATCGAAAATTGAAGTGTCATTAAATAGAAAACTAATTTTCCAAAACCTAAATAACCAAAAACGAAACCTAAAAAAATAAGAGTAAATGAAATTGGAAATCCTATAAATATGGCAAACAACATCACACCAATAAGTATGAAACCTAAAATTGCCGGGTCTATTAAATGTGAAAGCATTAACTACCTGGCCATTTACCTTTGACGGCTGCGTAATAACTTTTAAAAAGTTCTGAAACACCTTGGATTAGAAGAAAAACAATTCCAATCCATAGACAAGATTTTATCGGCCACATATATGGCATCCATGTTGTATCCATCCCTCTTTCATTTCTCATTATACTTTCTTGGACAAAGCCTGTTGTCATATATAAAAAGACTATTAATCCTGGAAAATAAAATAATAAGTAAAGCCAAAAGTCTATTCTGCCTTGAGTTTTAACTTTAAAATTTCTATATAAAAAATCTGCTCTAATATGAACACCTTTTGAAAGAGCGTATCCTGCTCCTAACATAAATAAGGCTCCATAAAAAAATCTGCTCATATCATAAGCCCAGATTGTAGGAGCTAAAAATAATTTTCTTGCTAAAACTTCATAAACCATCCCAAGCATTAGTGGGATTGTAATCCAGCAAACTATGTTTCCTATTAATTTACTAAATTTGTCTATGTTAACTATAGTTTTAGCCATCCAAGTTGGCATATCATCAGGCATCTTTCCAGATCCTGATCGCCTTTCGGCTATCATTTCATCTGAAATATCTAACTTTGGATTATCCGACATATAAATTTTAGAAAAAAAAAGCGGGCTTATAAAAGCCCGCTTAATAACTTTATTTATTTCTTCAACGAATTAGCATAAGCCATTCCTAGCTTAGCATTCGATGTTTGTGCACCAGACCAGAATGGTACAGCAGTATTAGCAAAGCTTATCATTGAATCATAAACTTCTTTAAAGAATGCGTTTTCTTTTGCATTTTTCTCTAAAGTTGCTTTCGCTGCAGCCATATAAGCTGGAAAATAATCAGCTGGTGTATCTTCAAGTATCACACCATGGTTTTCAGTTAGATCTTTAAGTGCTAACCCATTAGTGTTGATTCTGTAAGCTAAAGCTCTCATCAACGATGCATCAGCAGCCATCTTCATTGAAAATTTCTCATGGTCAGTGAACTTATCGTAAGTGCTTTTGTTTAAGTAAAAGTCAGCATTTACGACTACTTGGTGTAAACCTTGTAGATAGTAGTGTTTTAATACTTTATGTATACCAAACACTTTATCTGGTTGAGGACAACACCACTCAGCAGCATCAATAGTTCCTGCTTCCAATGCTGGAAGAATATCTCCACCACCCATTGCAACTGAAGCTATTCCAATGTCTTTATAAGTTTGACCTGGAATTCCTGGAGGAGTTCTGAACTTAAATGTTCTGAAATCATCCATATCTTTGATTTTTCTTGGGAACCATCCTAAAGCTTCTGGACCAACTGGTTGAAGCATGAAACCTTTAATGTCTCTTTTCATTTCTCCCCAAAGTCTGTCATATAGTTGTTCTCCACCACCATATAAAAACCATGATAAGAATGCGATGTTATCAATTCCTACACCACCACCTGCTACTGGCGAACCAAATAACATAGCAGCTGGATGTTCTCCAGACCAATAGTGAGTCCAAGCAAATCCGCAATCAATTAAACCTTTATCAACAGCATCAAGAGTTTCTTTAACTCCGACTACTGTTCCTGCTGGCATAATTTCAAATTTTAGAGATCCACCTGTTAGTTTTGTAACGTTGTCAGTAAAGTCTTTTAACATTACCGCTTCATCACCTTTAGCGCTAATAACCGTCTGACACTTTAACGTTTTTGCAGCATTTGCATTTGAAATAAATCCAAATACTAAGAAAGCGGCAAACAACGCTGAAACGATTTTTTTCATTATATCCCTCTCTTTTTATTTATAATGTAAAGATCCTCTCAAAAATCAAAGCCAGATACAAGTGTCATTTCGACGTTTTTATGAGAAAAATGTTTAAAATCATTAAATATTCATTAAAGATTATTTATAAAAAATATGGATAAATTTGATTACATAATTATTGGTGCTGGATCCGCAGGTTGTGTCTTAGCTAATAGATTAACAGCAAATCCTGATACTAAAGTTCTTTTACTTGAAGCTGGTGGTAAAGACACAAATCCATGGATCCATATTCCAGGTGGTTATTTTAAAACCATGCACAATCCAGATACTGACTGGTGTTTTAATACAGAAAAAGAGCCAAACTGCGATAACAGACAAATGGTTTATCCTAGAGGTAAAACACTTGGTGGAAGCTCATCTATTAATGGAATGCTTTATATTAGAGGCCAATCAAATGATTATAATTATTGGAGACAACTAGGTAATGTTGGTTGGTCATGGGATGATGTTCTACCCTATTTTAAAAAGTCTGAAGATTTTCAATTTGGAGAAAATGAATTTCACGGTTCTGGAGGACCTATTGCAGTCGAAAAAATTAGAGCAACATTTAAAGTTCTTGATCTATTTTTAGAGGCTGCAGAAGAGCATGGTTATAAAAGAACTGATGATTTTAACAACGGTGATAATGAGGGAATGGGATATTTTCCATTCACAATTAAAAATGGCTTTAGATGTAGTACAGCTGTAGGTTATTTAAATCCAGTTAAGAGTAGAAAAAATTTAAAAATTATTACTAAGGCTCACATTAAAAATATAGAATTTGAAAATAAAAAAGCAAAAAAAGTAAATTATTGGATAGATGGAAAAGAATTTTCTGTTGAGACTAATAAAGAAATTATATTAAGCGCAGGTACAATTGGTTCACCTCATATATTACAAGCATCAGGAATTGGTCCAGTAGAACTTCTAAAAGAAAACAATATTAATGTTTTAAAAGATCACCAAGGAGTCGGAAGAAATCTAACTGATCATTTAATGTTAAGACCTGTTTATAAAATTAAAAATTTAGAAACTTTAAATGATATTTACTACAGTTTTACTAAAAAAATGTTGTCTGGTTTGAAGTTTCTTCTCTTAAGAAAAGGACCTTTAACAGTTGGAGCTAGTTATGTTTGTGGTTTTGTTAAAAGTGATGAACATTTAGAAACACCAAATCTTCAATTTCATATTTCACCAGCAAGCACAGATCTTTTAGGAAAATCAGCTTTACATAAATTTCCAGCGTTCACTCCAACAATTACAAATGTAAGACCAACAAGTAGAGGGTCTATTGAATTAAAATCTCCAGACACCAGAGTTTCACCAAAAATAAAAATGAATTATTTATCAACTGATGAAGATCGTGAGATTGCTGGAAAAGCATTAAAGATTGTAAGAAAAATTGTTATGGAGTCTAAAGCTTATAAAGATTATCAACCTGAAGAACTTAGACCGGGAATCAATATTACTGATAATGAAGAATTAGCAACTGAAGCTGGAAAATTTGCGAATACTATATTCCATCCAGTGAGCACATGTAGAATGGGTAAAGATGAAAATGCTGTTGTTAATGATAGATTAGTCGCTCACGGACTAGAAAATTTAAGGGTTGTAGATGCCTCTGTTATGCCTCATATCACATCAGGAAATACAAATGCACCGACAATAATGATTGCGGAAAAAGCAGCTGATATGATAATTGAGGATAGTAGAAGATGACCGAACAAATAGTAATTTTTTTTCAAATAGTTTTCATCGATTTAGTTTTAGCAGGAGATAATGCAATTATAATTGGAATGGTTGCATCTCAATTTCCAACCGAGCAAAGAAAAAAAATTATTTTTTGGGGAATTGGAGCAGCGGTAGTTTTAAGAATTATATTTACTCTTATAACCGCTTATCTATTACAAATCACAGGACTTAGACTTATTGGAGGAATATTACTTCTTTATATATGTTACAGACTTTATGTAGATGTAATTAAAATGAGTGGTAATGCAGAAGAAAATTTAAAAAAAGTAGATAACAGTTCATTCATGAAGGCAATAACAACTGTAATCCTAGCAGATGTAACAATGAGTTTAGATAATGTGTTAGGAGTAGCGGGTGCAGCTAGAGATCACTACATGTTATTAATATTTGGTCTAGTTTTATCAATAGTTTTAATGGCTACTGCAGCAACACTGATATCTAGCTGGATTAAAAAGTATAAATGGATAGGATGGGTTGGATTATTAGCAATATTATTTGTTGCAATAGAGTTAATATATACAGACGTAAAACTATTTTTATAAATGTATTTAAAAAAAATAAATTTAAAAAATAAAGTTGCCTTAGTAACAGGTGCAGGTAAAGGTATTGGCAGAGCATGCTCTATTGCTCTTGCAGAAGCTGGTGCAACAATAATTGGAGTAAGTAGAACTACTTCTGATCTTGATAAGCTTCAAAAAGATATAAAAAAAGTTAAAGGAAAATTAACCAAAATAACTTGTGATATAATGGATTATGAAGATCTTTCTTCTAAATTAAAAAAAATTAAGAAAGTAGATATACTTGTAAATAACGCAGGTACGAATATTCCTGAGCCTTTTGAAAAAATAAAACAAACTAGCATGAATTATCTTGTAGATTTAAATATGAAAGCAGCATTCAATGTTGCTCAATTAGTAGTCCTAAAAATGCTAAAAAATAAAAAAAAAGGTGGGTCTATAATTAATATGTCTTCACAATTAGGGCATGTCGGTATGTCAGGTAGAAATATTTACAATATGACAAAATTTGGAATTGAAGGGTTAACAAAGGGAATGGGGGTTGAACTTGCAACAAAAAATATCAGAGTAAACACTGTTGCGCCAACATTTGTTGAAACTCCAATGGTTAAAAAATTCTTTAAAAATAAAAAATTTAAACAGCTTGCTTTAAGTAATATACCCATGGGAAAAGTAGCAACAGAGTCTGATGTGGCTACAGCAGTATGTTTTTTAGCTTCAGATGCAGCAAGTATGATAACTGGAACATCAATTGTAATTGATGGGGGTTGGACAGCAAAATAATGAAAAAATTGTTGCTTTTTTTAGCAATTATATTTTCTACACACTCTCAAGCTTTAGAGTTTCAAGGTAAATTTTTACAAGGTCATTTTATTTTAGGTAAAGCAGAAGCTGGGTCAAAGATATTTGTAGATAAAACACAAGTTAAAGTATCTGAGGATGGATATTTCGTGTTTGGTATAGATAGAGATCGAAAATTCGATGTAGCCATTACTGAAATAAATAATGGTAAAAAAAATAAAATTATAAAAAAAGTTTTTAAGAGAAAATATAATATTCAAAGAATAGATGGTCTGCCTGAAAATAAAGTTACACCACCAGAATCTGTTTATAAAAGAATTAAAGAAGAAAATGGAAGAATTGGAAAAGCAAGAGCCATAAATTCAGATTTAACTTTCTTTACTGAACAATTTATTATGCCAGTTAAAGGAATAATTAGCGGAGTTTACGGTAGCCAAAGAATTCTTAATGGTAAACCAAAATGGCCTCACTATGGAATTGATATTGCAGCTAAACAGGGAACTGAAATAAAATCATCTGGAACTGGAATAGTCACAATGGCGGAAGATGATCTTTATTATACAGGTGGTACTGTAATAATGGATCACGGACACGGAATTTCAACGATATATTCACACCTTGAGAATGTAATGGTTAAAGTTGGTGATGAAGTTAAACAAGGAGAAATTATTGGAACTGTTGGATCCACTGGAAGATCAACCGGGCCTCATTTAGATTTTAGGATAAATTGGTTTCAAACTAGACTTGATCCTATGAGCATTCTTCAATAAGTTCTGGCTATGAAAAATGAAATTGAACGTATCGCTGGAAGACTTGTAAAAGCTTACAACACAAATACAGTCATCAATCCTATCCCAGTAAAATATTGTAAAAATATTAATTTAGCCAACAAACTTAGAAAATTGTGTGAAGATCAAATTAAAGATGAAACAATTGGAATAAAAGCTGGTGGAACTGGAATTCAAGCTTTAAAAAAATTAAAAGAAAAAGAACCTTTTACAGCAAAAGTATTTAAAAAAAGATTAGTTAAATCCGGTCAAAAAGTAAAAATAAACCAACACACTAAAGGTATAGAGGTTGAAGTTTATTATTTTATTAAGAAATCTTTCTTTGATTTTAAAGGAAAAGTCACAAAATCAAATGTCACTAAATTTATTAAATTTATGGGGCCTTGTTTTGAAATAGTTGGATTTAGACAAAGAAATAAAAAATTTACATATTTAGGAGACATTTGTGGGGATTTTGGATTTAACATCAAATTTGTTGTTGGAAGAAAAACAAAATTTAAAAAATTAAACTTAAATAATTTAAAAACATCATTAGTTAGTAAGAAAAATGGAGTAAAAGTAAATGGTAATACAAATATTGTTTATATTAACCCATTAAATTCTTTAAGATTTGTTTTAAATAAAGTTAAGAAAGAAAAGATAAAATTAAATAAAGATTTTTATGTTTTCACAGGTTCAACTGTGGGAGTAGTTCCATTTAAAGGAAAAGGATTATACAAAGGAACAGTTGATAAAATCGGTTCTGTTAGTGTTAACATTCGTTAATGGGTCTTCATTTTAGTAAAGAAGAATTCTCAAATAGAAAAGAAAAGACACTGAACTCTATGAAAAATGAGGGTGTAGATGCTCTTATTATGTTTAGACAAGAGTCTATGTATTGGCTCACTGGTTACGACACTTTTGGATATGTTTTTTTTCAAGCATTAGTTTTAGATCAAAAAGGCAATGTAATATTATTAACTAGAGCTCCCGATTTAAGACAAGCTCAAAACACATCCAATATAAGTGATATAAGAATTTGGGTTGATAAAGATGGTGCCAATCCTGCTGATGATCTCAAAATAATTTTAGATGATTTAAATTTAAAAGGAAAAAAAATTGGTGTCGAATATGAAGCATACGGTCTTACAGGAAGAAATGCATTAAGACTTAACACAGTATTACAAAACTATTGCTCAATCGAAGATAAATCAGAACTAATTACAAAATTAAGAGTAATTAAATCTGATGAAGAAATTAGTTATGTTAAAAAAGCAGCAAATTTAGCTGACAAGGCTTTGGATGAAGTTTGGAAGTATGCAAAAGCAGGAGTAAGTGAGTCTAAAATTTTAGCTGAAATGAACAGAGTTATATTTGAGGGAGGTGGGGATTATCCTGCAAATGAATTTATTATAGGGTCTGGGAAAAATGCCCTGCTCTGTCGATATCAAGCAGAAAAACAAATACTTAATAATCAAGATCAGTTAACTATTGAGTGGGCTGGAACTTATAGGCACTATCATTCAGCGATGTTTAGAACAATACCCATAGGAAAAGCAGATCCGAAACATCATAAAATGCATGAAGCATGCGTTGAGGCTCTTACAAATTGTGAAAATAAATTAAAGCCTGGAAATAAAATTGGAGAAGTTTTTGATGTTCATGCAAAAACTTTTGATGATCATGGATTTAAAAATTCAAGAATGAATGCATGTGGGTACTCATTAGGAGCAACATTTTCTCCAAACTGGATGGATTGGCCAATGTTATACACAGGAAATCCATATGTGATTCAGCCAGGAAATGTATTCTTTATGCATATGATATTGATGGACTCTGAAAATCAATTAGCAATGAATTTAGGCGAAACATATCTTGTTACTGAAAAAGGTAATGAAAGATTAGGAAAAAAAAAACTAGATTTAATGGTTTTATAAAATTTAATTTATTTTTTTAAATAAGTCTTGTGCACTTAACCACCCGTTTTCTAATCTTGGTCCTCCAAAATAATCACCACATAAACCTAATTTTAAAGACTTGTTCCACAACGATAATTGTTTAAGTGGTTTTGAATTAGATGAATACATCCAGCCATGAATTCTTGAGTGATAAATTTTTTTGATTTTTAGCTTTGTTAATTTCTCAAATTTTTTAACAAGCTGGTTTGTATAGTATTTTCTTTTATTTCTATAATCTTTCGTGAATTTATTGCCGTATTTGTATGTACTTTGAAGTGTCCATAAATCATACTTATAATTAAATCTTTTCTTACTATTTTCGTATGCAGCCCAACCAAGCATTTCATCATTAAAAAAGTAGCTACTATTTGATTGTTTAAGTTTATTGGTGACAATCATAACTGTTAAATTGGCATCCATCTTAACTTTTTGATTTAAATAAGATTTATTTAAGTATTTTTGTCCTAATTTCTTACTTTGGGGAAATGGACAGGTCAAAATAAGGTTTTTACATTTTTGTTTTACATCATTTTTGAATGTTAATTCCCAATGATCATTTAATCTCTTTATATTTATTAGTTCATGTTCAAAATTACATTTAATTTTCTTTAATAAATGTTTGCTAATAGAGTTGTTTCCCTTTGTTCCAATTAATTTTAAATGATTTTTAATTTCTTTGACTGTTTTATGCAGAAATAAATGATTTCCTCTCCATTTTTTTAAAACTTTTTTCTTAATAAGTTGACTAGTAAATGTTTTAAATTTTGTTGATTTTGGAGAAATATATTGAAGGCCATGATCAAATCCGACTTTATCTTTATATTTTTTAAAAGAGCTTCTACCGCCAAAACCCCTTGCTTTGTCATAAACTGCAACAGAATATTTTTTATTTAATAGGCTTGCTATCGTTGATCCAGAAATTCCTGATCCTATGATACAAAAATCAAGCATGATTTGTAACTTGATTGATTAACAAAGATACTCAAGTGCTTTAAGTATTCCACCTTTTTTGTAAGGTATTTTAGATTTCATTAAACCCATTTCAACACCAGCCAACGTTCCAGCTAACATTAGTTCGTTAAAATCGCCTAAATGGCCAATTCTAAAAATTTTTCCAGCAACTTTTGCAAGTCCTGTTCCTAATGACATGTTGTAATGATCTAAAATAGTTTTTCTTAAAAAATCGGCATCATGACCATCTGGAACCATTACAGCTGTTAATGAGTCTGAGTATTCTTCTGGATTTTTACAAAGTATTTCTAATCCCCATGAATTGACAGCAACTCTTGTAGCTTCTGCAAATCTTTTATGTCTTTTGAAAACATTATCCAAACCTTCTTCTGTAAGCATATTGATTGCTTCATCCAAGCCATAGAATAAATTTGTGGCTGGTGTGTAAGGAAAGTAACCTTTCTTATTATTTTCTAACATCGGTCCCCAATCCCAATACGATTTTGGTAATTCAGATGATTTATATGCCTCTAAAGCTTTAGAACTTATTGCATTAAAAGAAAGTCCTGGTGGTAATAGTAATCCTTTTTGAGAACCACCAACAGTTACATCAACTTTCCACTCTTCATGTCTATAATCAATAGAACCTAGAGAAGATATCGTATCAACAAATAATAAAGCTGGATGTTCCGCATTATCCATAGCTTTTCTTATTTCTCCAATTCTACTTGTAACACCTGTAGAAGTTTCATTATGTACAGCGCAAACTGCTTTAATTTTTTTATCTTTGTCATCTTTTAATTTTTGTTCAACAATGTTTGGATCAACACCTGTTCTCCAATCACCTTCAACAAAGTCTACTTCAATTTTAAATTTTTGAGCAATATCCCACCAAAGAGTTGAAAAATGTCCAGTTTCGAACATCAAGATTTTGTCACCAGCACTTAAGGTGTTTACAAGTGCAGCTTCCCAAGCACCTGTTCCTGAAGCTGGAAAAATTATTACAGGTTCAGAAGTTTTGAAAATTAATTTTATTCGATCTAAAACTCTTAATCCAAGTTCAGCAAAGTCAGGACCTCTATGATCTATAGTTGGATAATCCATAGCCCTTAGAACTCTATCTGGAACGTTTGTTGGTCCTGGAATTTGTAAAAAATGTCTACCAGGTCTTATATTATTTGAAATTGCCATACCGCTGTATATGCTAAAGAAATTATATAAGCAAATTTATAATGTATGACAAATAGTAGTAATTTAATTGATAGCTTAGAAGTTTATGTTCTTAATAATCCAGATGAAGTAAAGCCACATTGGGTTAGTCACTTCATTGTACCAACAGCTAATGAACTCCTGATTAAAATTAAATCTAAAGATGGTCATTCAGGATTTGGTTTAGCAACAAGCTACACTGATATAGCTCCTATCATCAAACCATTTTCAAATGGCTTACAAGATTTAATAATTGGAGAAGATCCATTTTGTCCTGAAAAAATTTATGAAAAAATTTTCAAATTAACTGATAATCGAACCAGTAGCGAAAAAGGTTGGAGCAGAGAAGCATTAATCAGAATTTCAGCAGCTTTGGATATTGCATGTTGGGATTTGATAGGAAAAGCTTCAAATATCCCATTGTATAAATTATTTGGAGGATACAGAAATAAAATTCCTGTTTATGTTACATGTGCTTATTACAGAGATGGTAAAGATGAAAAAGAATTAAGAGATGAAATTAAAAAATTAGTAAATAGTGGTCATCAAAGTTTTAAAGTTAAAGTTGGGGGACTTAGTATCAAAGAAGATTCTAAGAGATTAGAAATCATTAGAGATGAAATTGGAGATCAAAAAGGTTTAATGATTGATGTTAATAGAGCATGGGATCTGAAAACAGCAATTGAGGGTGTAAAGGAATTTGAGAGATTTAATCTTACATGGATTGAAGAACCTGTTAGATGGGAAGATGATAGAAGGACTTTAAAACTTTTATCAAAACAAACTAAAATTCCATTATCAGGTGGTGAAAGTGAAATAACTATTTTTGGATGTAGATCCATGATTGAAGAAGATGCAATACAAATTTTGCAATTTGATTGCACAATGTTTGGTGGGTTTACTAATGGAAAAAAACTTTCAGCTTTATGCGAATTAAACCATATTGATGTAGCACCACATCATGATTGTTATATCCATGCACCATTAGTAGCATCAACTCCAGCAGGAAGAATTGTTGAGTCATTTGATGATGAAAGAGATCCTTTGCAGGCTCAATTATTTGAAAATCCACACAAAATGAGTGATGGATGGATACATTTAAATGAAAAACCTGGTTTAGGTTTAGAGATTTCAGAGGCCGCGTTAAAAAAGTTCGGTAAACTGGTTTACAAAAATAAATAAACCTTTAATTAAGTTTTATGCGGTTTAATTCAGATCAGATACAAAAAATTGGCAAAGAAATTAGCAGTAAAGTTGATGGAAAAACTTTATTCGATGAATTCTCAAGAGGAAGATACAGTACCGATGCTTCTGTATATCAAATTAAACCTCTTGGTGTAGTTCTTCCAAAAGATACCAATGATGTTTTAAGTTTAATGGAATATTCACAAAAGAATTCAGTTCCCCTATTAGCTAGAGGTGGTGGAAGTTCTCAATGTGGTCAGACTGTTGGAGAGAGTGTTGTACTCGATTACAGCAAACATCAAAATAAAATTTTAGAACTCAATGTTGAAGAAAAATATGTATGGGTTCAACCAGGTGTCGTATTAGATCATCTAAATGCTTATTTGAAGCCTCATGGACTTTGGTTTCCAGTAGACGTTTCAACAAGTAGTAGAGCAACAATTGGAGGAATGTCAGCTAACAATTCCTGTGGATCAAGATCTTTATATTATGGCAACATGGTTCATAACGTATTAGCTATTGAAGCAATATTAGATGATGGCTCAATATTTAATTTTGATCAAATAAATAAGAATTATTTAGCTACTAAGAACAATCAAGATAGACTTTATAAAATCATAGATAAATTTATCGATGTTAGACAACAGGTTGGAGGTGAAATTGATGCTAATTGGCCAACAACGCAAAGAAGAGTTGGAGGATATAATATCGATCTAATTGATCCAGAAGGATTTAATTCATCAAATCTTCTTGTTGGCTCTGAAGGAACATTGTCTTTATTCAATAAAATAAAATTAAAATTATCCGAAATACCAAAGAATAAAATTTTAGGTGTCTGCTACTTTGATAATTTTCACCAAGCAATGGAGTTATCAAAAGAGATAGTAAAATTAAAACCAACTTGTGTTGAGTTGATGGACCAAAATTTATTAAATTTAGCAAAAGAAATACCAATGTATGCTGGAGGTATAAAAAAATACATCAAAGGAAATCCTGAAGCTGTTTTGATGGTAGAATTTATAGATACCGAGAAAAGTGTATATGAAAAGAAAATAAAGGATCTAGAATATTTAGTTTTAAATCAAAACAAAAAAAACGAATTTTCATATTATTCAGATCTATCTGAGCAAAAAGAAGTTTTTGAAATAAGAAAAGCTGGATTAAATATTTTGATGTCAATGAAAGGTGATAGAAAACCAGTTGCCTTCATTGAAGATTGCGCAGTTTCTTTAGAACACTTAGCTGACTACACTGCAAGATTAAAAGAAATATTTAAAAAATATGGAACAAGTGGAATGTTTTATGCTCATGCATCTGTTGGAACTCTTCACGTAAGACCAGTTTTAAATATGAAATCGGATAAAGATATACAAAACATGAGATCTATATCTGAAGAAGCTTTTGAAATGGTTAAAGATTATAAAGGTTCTCATTCTGGTGAACATGGTGATGGAATTGTTAGATCAGAATTCCATGAAATGATGTTTGGTAAAAAAATCACAAATGCTTTTGAAGAAATAAAAGATACATTTGATAGTAAAAACCTTTTAAATCCTGGAAAAATTGTTCGTCCATTTAAATCAAATGATAGATCTCTAATGAGATACAAATCAGGTTATCAAACAGAAAATATAGATACACATTATGATTGGTCTAATTGGGGTCAATTCTCTGATGCTGTTGAGATGTGTAATAACAATGGTGCTTGTAGAAAGTTAGACTCTGGTGTGATGTGTCCATCATACAGAGTAACTAAAGAAGAAAAAGATTTAGTTCGAGGTAGAGCAAATACTTTAAGATTAGCTTTATCTAATCAACTTCCAGAAGGTTCATTTGCATCAAAAGAAATGTATAAAACTATGGAGTTATGTGTCAGCTGTAAAGCTTGTCAAAGAGAATGCCCTATGTCGGTTGATATGGCTAAAATGAAATCTGAATTTCTTTCTCATTACTATAAAAAATTTAGTATGCGAATTAAAGATAGAATTATCTCAGATATGCCAAGACTTATTTGGTTATTAAAAATTGTTGCTCCTATATTCAATAAGGTCAAAAACCTACCACTAATCTCAACAATTGTTGAAAAGTTTGGTTTTGCTACAGCAAGGACTATGCCTATAGTTCAAAACCAAAACGCATTAAGAGAAATTTACGAAAGTCAGACAGTATTAGAGAATAAAGTAATTTTGTTTGCAGATACATTTAATATTAATTTTGAAAATGAAAATTTAGTTTATGCAATTAAAGTATTAAATAAATTTGGTTATCAAGCAGTCATACCAAGTTTTGGTAAAGATAAATTGAAGAGACCCCTTTGTTGTGGAAGAACTTATATATCTTACGGTCAATTAGACAAAGCCTCTGAAGAGCTAAATAGATTTAATGAATACGTTATACAAAATAATTATGTAGATTTACCAGTTGTAGGTATTGAACCATCCTGTTTATTAACATTTAACGATGAGTATCAGACTTTAAAAAATGTAAATAATAGAGAACAAATTAAAAATAAATTTTATCTACTTGAGGAATTTATTTTAGAACAAATAAGAAATAACAATAATATTAAAGCTAATAAGTTTGATCAAAATGTATTAATCCACGGGCACTGTCATCAAAAATCACAAGATAGAATGAAGGGGCTAACTAATCTTTTATCAGAATTAAATATTAGTAATGAAATGATTGAGTCTAGTTGTTGTGGAATGGCTGGTTCATTTGGATATGACAGTAAGACTTATGAAGTCTCCAAAAATATGGCCAATCTTTCTTTAATACCCGCAATCAATAATAGTAGCGAAAAAGATTTTATAGTTGCAAATGGTACAAGCTGCAGACATCAAATATCTGATTTATCTGAGAAAAAAGGTAAGCATGTCTCAGAATTATTATTTAAAATTTTTGAAACTGTTAATTAAAGAATTACTTTTCTATTATAAAAATCTTCAATCTGGTCATCTTTATAACCAAAAATTTGCATAACTTCTTTTGTATGTTCTCCTAAGTTTGGAGCACCTTTTGATTTTTCAGTTTTACTTTTTGAAAATTTAATTGGCATACCAATAGCTGTACTTTTACCAGCTTTTTTATTATCTACTTCTATAACCATTTCTCTTTCAATTGTTTGAGGATCTTTAAACATGTCTGTTATAGAGTTAATAGGTCCGCATGGTAATCCATTATCATCAAAGATTTTTAGCCATTCACCCGAAGTTTTTTTAATTAGTTCTTCGTTAAGAATATCAACTAATTCTTTTAAATTTTGTTTTCTATTTAAATTAGATGAAAACTTTTCATTTTCTTGCAAGTCTTCACGACCAATTGCTTTAAGTAACATAAGCCAAGTGTTTTGATTTGAAGCACCCACAGTAATCCATTTATCTTTTGTTTTAAATGCTTGATAGGGAGCTGTCAAAGGATGTGCTGATCCTAATGGACCAGGTGAATCTCCTGTAGCACCTGCAATAGCAGACTGCCAGTAAGTATGAACAATACCCGCTTCATATAGAGAAGTATCAACTTTTTGTCCTTCACCCGTTTTTTCTCTGTGAACTAATGCTGCTAAAATTCCACTAGCTGCAAGTAAACCTGCTGTAATATCTGTTATAGGTGCACCTACTTTCATAGGTGGTTTATCTTTGCTTTCGCCAGTAATACTCATTAATCCACTCATTCCTTGTGCAACCAAATCAAATCCTCCTTTATCTGCGTAAGGACCCGTTCTACCGTATCCAGATATTTCACATAATATGATTTTAGGATTAATTTCTGACATAACATCATAACCAACACCTAATTTTTCTAATGTCCCTTTTCTAAAATTCTCTAAAACTACATCAGAATTTTTTACCATCGTTTTAAATATCTCTATTCCATCTTTGTCTTTTAAATTTAATGCGATACCTTTCTTATTTCTATTCATCATCATAAAGGCTGCAGACTCACCATTAATTTCTGGTGGCAAAAAGTTTCTGGTATCATCTCCTCCGGGTGTCTTTTCTATTTTAATTACCTCTGCCCCAAGATCAGCTAATAACAGTCCACAAGTGGGACCAGCCATTATTTGTGCCATCTCAAGTACACGAATGCCTTTTAATGATGCAGTCATCTATTACTTATTTTTGAATTTTGGTTTTGTTTTGTTTAAGAAAGATTGATATCCAATTTTAAAGTCTTGGGTATCGTAACATTTGTAACCAAGATTATTTATTTTTTCTGAGACTTTTCCATTTTTTAAAATGTTTCTTGCAAATTGCTTATGCCACCTTGCAACTTTTGGAGCACCTTCACATATCAATTCAGCTGATTTATATGCTTCTTTTTCAACATCTTTATCATTAACGACTCTATTAACTAGCCTCTTCTGAAATGCTTCATCAGCTCCAAATACTCTTCCTTCAAATAATATTTCCATTGCAGTTGTGTAATTGGTTACTTTTAAAAGTACCTCAAGTTCTTTTGCAGCCATAGTTAAGCCTAATCTTTTAATTGGAACTCCAAACCTAGAACTTTTGCCACAAATTCTAATGTCACAACACCCCGCTATTTCTAATCCACCACCAACACATATTCCTTCAATCAAAGCAATTGTTGGTATTGGACAATCAAAAATCGCACCAAGTGTACCATGCAAAAATTTACCATAAGATTTAGCTAATTTTGATGAAGATCTTTGTTTTTTAAATTCTCCAATATCATTTCCTGGTGAAAAAGATTTACCACCCTCTCCTCTTATAATGATACATCTTAAATTTTTATTTTTAGATAACTTTTTGAAAACTTTGCCAAGCTCAATCCACATTGGCTTAGTCATTGCATTTAGTTTCTCTGGTCTATTGATAACAACTTCAACTAAATGTTTATTTTTTTTATTTAATTTAATTAATTTGCTCATTTAGCTCCTATAAAAAAACTCAACTAATGTCATCGGTATAGCTGGAACATAAGTTACTAACATTAACAATACTAATAATACACATATAAAGGATATATTCGATCTTGTTACATCCCATATGTCTGCTTTTGCAACGGAACAAGCTGTAACCAGTACACTTGCAACTGGCGGTGTTTGTTGACCAATTGCTAAGTTTAAAGTTACAATTATACCAAAGTGAACTGGATCAATACCTACAGCATTAACTAATGGCATAACAATTGGCACTGTTAAAATTATTGCGGCAACTGAATGTAAAAAGAAACCTATTACTAAAAGAAATACATTAAGTATTCCTAAAACAGCATATTTATTATTTGTAAAATCAATAATTGACTCTGCAACTTTTTGTGGGATTTGTTCAATTGTTAAAAATTCACCAAGTAATACAGATGCAGCTACCAATAACATTACTGAAGCTGTTTGAATTGCTCCTTCACAAGCTGACTCGTATAATCTTTTAAAGTCAATTTCTTTATAAATAAAACCAATTACCAATGATGCCACAACTGCTAAACCTGCACCTTCAGTTGCAGTTACAACTCCTCCAAAAATTCCACCTAAGATAATAATTGGTAATAAAAATGCTAAGGCTGCATCTTTTGCAGTTTTCTTAACATTTGGAATATTAAATGTTTCTTCAACAGGAAAATTTTTACGTCTTGCAGTAATGTATGCTGCTAACATTAAGAAGAAGCCACCTATTACTCCTGGAACAATTCCAGCTACAAACAATTGTACAACTGAACTTTGAGCCATTACCGCATAAACAATCATTGGTATTGAAGGTGGAATAATTATCGCCAAAGATGCTGATGATGAAGTTACTGCAGCAGCGAAAGGACCTGGATATCCTTTTTTCTTCATCGCTGGAATTAAAATAGATCCTAATGCAGCAACATCAGCAACTGCAGATCCAGAAATTTCAGCAAAAAACATAGAGGTAGCAATGTTAATCATGCTAAGACCACCTTTGATAAATCCAACAAGCGCTGAAGCAAAAGCAATTAATCTTCTAGAAATACCTGCACTATTCATAATTGATCCAGCTAAGATAAATAATGGAATAGCAATCAATGGGAATTTCATTGATCCATCAAACATAACGATTGCAGTATCAATTAAAAAACTTGTTCCAGTTTTCAGTACCATTGCAATAATTGTTGTTACTGCAAGGCCAATAGCGATAGGTACATTTATAGATAAAAGAAGTAGAAGAACTGCAAACATTGTAAGAATTATCATTAAATATCTCCTGTTTGCTCGTCACCTGTTGTTTGAAGAACTAAATTTTTATAATCTTCAGGAATTCTTAAAGTTTCAGATAAAATAAATAAACATGATGCAATTGGAATAACTGATTGCACAAAGGGTTGTGGAACCCACTCTAATGTTACTAAGGTTTCTCCTGTTATAAGAGTTAAAACTAAATAACCATAGTAAGCCAATAATATTAAAAAACCATAAACAACTAATTTTGACACTACAAAGAAAATTTTTCTAAGTGCTAATGGAAAGGCTTTAAAAATACTTGGAACACTAATATGAGAACCTTTTAAAGCTGCGTATGCTGAACCATAATAAGTTATCCAAGCAAGCTGAACAGCTGCAACCTCGTCATACCAAACTAAAGCGCTGCCAGCAAAACGAAAAGTAACACCAAGCAAAACTGTTACTGCTAATGCTACCATCATTACAAACAGTATTAGTTTTAATATTTTTTCGTAAGAATTTATAAATTTTTGCAATGTCATTTTTTTTTCAGGCCCTCTGGTAGAGGGCCTGTTACAAATTATGTTAATTTGCTAAAGACGATACTTTATCAATTAACGCACCACCTGTTGGTACTTCTGACGCGAATTGATCGTATATTCCTTTACTTGCACTAATGAAAGCACCTTTGTCAGCTTCGTTAACTTGAACTCCAGCTGATTTGATAACTCCCAATAAAGATTTTTCAAGATTAGCAGCTTCAGCGTACACAAATTTTTGCGTATCTTTAGCAGCTTGCTCTAAAATACTTTGTACATCTGCAGGAAGTTTGCTCCAGTGGTCTTTATGTACTGTTACATAAGCAGGAGTGTAAACGTGACCTGTGATTGATAAATATTTTTGAACTTCTTGGAATTTAGCACTAGCAATCTGAGCATATGGGTTTTCTTGTCCATCCATAGTTCCTGTTTTCAAAGCAGTAAATACTTCTGAGAAAGACATTGGAGTTGGGTTTGCACCATATGATTGGAACATTTTAACTCTCCATTTTGATTTAGGTGTTCTTAATTTAATTCCTTTTAAATCACCCGGAGTGTTAATTGGTCTAGTGTTGTTTGTGATATGTCTAAATCCATTTTCCCAAACAGCAATAACTTTGTATCCAGTTTTATCTTCAAGATTTTTAAACATTCCTGGTAAAACTTGGCTTTCAACTTTATTCATGTGTTTTCTGTCTTTAATTATGAAAGGCATATCAAATACACCAAACTCATCATGAATAGATGCCATTACTGATGAAGGTAACCACATGTTAACTGTACCTAATTTTAGTTTTTGCATTCCTTGTTTGTCTTTACCAAGTTGCGAAGAACCAAAAACAGTTACTTTTCCTTTGCTGCCTAATCTCTCATTTGCAAGTTTAGCAAAATGATCAACTGATGCAGAAAATAAAGATCCAGGTTTTCCTACGTGTCCAAATTTTACTTCAGTTGAATTTGCTGAGAAACTTAGAAATAGAGACGATAATAAAACAACAATTATTTTAAAATATTTGTTCATATTTCCCTCTTAAGTTTGTTTTTTTTAAAACAGCTTATAGAAAATATGAATGCAGTGCTAGGGATTAAATTGGCTTATCGAAAAAAAAATTATCGATCTTTAAATTCAAGATTGCCTCGAGAGTCGACACTCTTTTTGACATGCTGATAGTAGGTAGGATTATCAATCAGTCTTGACATATCTATACCCTTATTCTCATAACGTCTTTTTATTGTCATTCTTGGGATTATTACGAGGTTCATATTATCAATAAAGTCCTCGGTCCATTCTTTTTCTATCTTATCTTTGACCAATCTTTTCAAAAATACCCTTAAATCAGAACAACTAAGGTGTTTAATTTTTTCGTTATATAATACCATTGTGATGAATATATAATCTTGGTGTTATCTTGCAAGTTTAATGAATATATCTCCCATGCCTGACTGAAGCTGATCTAATGGAGTATTATTTCTAAGTGTGCAATATCTACCTGTCACCTGGTGCCTGTCTATTGCATTAACATTATATTGAGTACAGGTTTTGGCTTTGTGTAATAAACCAATGACCAGTTTTCCATCTACTACTGAAACTTGTTTTGTATCTAAATCATTGCCATTACAAAAATATTTTTTGTTTACCCTTTCAGGAAAATCTGTTTTCACACAAGGATTTTCAATTGTGAAAACATAAAATTCTTTTTCTATGCCTTTAAATTTATGTTTCATTTTAGTTGTTTTTGAATATTTCATTAAATCGCAGGAACACGGTATGCAGCATCTATAATATTCGCCACATATCTTTTTGCCTGTATTGTTTTCAGTTAAATAAACATATTCTGGAACAGCATTTGGGCTTATTAAAGAACCGGATACTGCACAATATAATTTATTATATTCTACAAAATCTTCATACGAGATATCTTTATCAATTATATATTTAAAAAATTTAGGACCTGCCGCATTTCTATTTCTGTCTGGGAAAATTTTATTCCAGTCATTAACAATATCTTGATAATAGTTTTTTTCTTGAGAATTTGCTGAATTTATTGGAATTGAAAAAAAAATTACAAATATAATAAGACTAAGTGTGTTTTTAATACTGTGCATTAATAAATGATTTAAAAACCCATGTTTGACCAGTTACTTCGGTCTTGAGTTTTGCTATTGAATTTTTTTAATTCTTCCTCAGATGGTTCTCTAAAAAGATACATTACAATTCCTGAAACAAATAATACCAATAATGATAAAGAACAAATAGTCATAAACTTGATATATAAAAGCTTTATAATTTTTCAACACTATATAATGAGTAGTATTGTCCTATAATTTTTGTCTAAATTCGTAAGTTTTATTTAATTCATCTATATCAAATGTTTCTATTGATCCATCGGTCCATTTAATTTCAACTTTAAAGTCTTTTTCACCTTCTCTTATTCCATAATGAGCTACAGGTTCCATCTGACAGAGATAACCTGAGCCTGCATCTATTGTTTTTGAGTGAACTCTTATATTAGATTTCATAGTTACTGTTGCGCCTCTTGCGGGAGCTCCAAATTGATTAAGTGGTTTAATACGTAGATAATTAAAATTTTGTACATCTGCTTTATATAAAGTTAAAGGTTGAAATCCTGACTCTCCATGTGAAACTAATAGCTCTAAAATTCCATCGCCATCAACGTCTGCAACAGCTGCTCCAGTTCCAAGACCAACAGTCTCTAAACCATTTTCCATTTTAATTTCTTTAAATACTCCACCTTCTAAAACTTTGAAAAGTTTATTTGGTTCTCCAATATTATTCATGAAAATTTCATCATATCCATCATTATCAAAATCAGCTGAAATAACTGTTCTTATTTTTGTAGGATCATTGTACGGAGATGTTGATATATCTTTAAATTTATCACCATCTAAAACATATGCTCTATGCATTCCATCCCAGTTTGAAGATAAAATATCTAATCTTCCTCTATACAAAAGATCACTTAGTGCAGTTCCTCTACCATTTTCAAATCTATCTTGAACCGCATACTCTTGAGCAACATCTTGGAAAGATCCTTTAGAATTATAATATAAAAAATTGTCTCCCCTTTCATTTGCTGCAAAAATATCAGATCTATCTGAAAGAATATGTCCTGAAACAATAGCTCTACCTCCAGTAATTTTATCAATTGATAATGATTTAGCTTGATCTTTAATTCGATCTCTAATTAATTCATAAAATCGAGTAGGACCTCCATAATTTGCAACATAAATACCATATGCACCATCACCATTTCTATCTACACAAACAACTGACCTACCTGCAGTTAAGTTTAATTCACTTTGATTGATTTCTTTTTCAAATAAATCTTCGAATTTATTGTTATTTAAATCTATTAGTCGATCAGAATAAATTTTTGATCCACTATATGTATCAGTATTTAAAAAATATATTTCCTCATAGCCATCTTGATCGATATCACATGCGGCAACACCAATTGTTCTTCTTTCTTCATCTGTAAATATTTTTTCATTTACAATATTTATTAATTTTCCATTCTTATAAGAAAGGGCTAAATTTTTGAAACCAAAGCCAGTTACTACAAAATCATATTTATTATCTTTATTAACATCAGTAACAGAAACACCATAACTTAGTCGAAATTCATTTTCTGCTATTTGATCGGTTATATTTAAGAAAAAATCTTTAGCGTTAGCATAACTAAATACAGATAAAATACTGATAAAAAGTAAGATAATTTTCATAATTAAGCTCTTTATTGGAATTTTAAAATTATAATATGAGATAAATTAGCTTACTCGAGTAAGCCTAATATTGAATAAATAACTAACCCTATAATTGCAGCAAAGAAAATTAAAAATGAAATTTGACTAAAAATATTATTCTTTGATCTAATTTCTCCCTTTTTGTACTTTCTAATCTGAATTATACCAAACCTAATTACTATTAAACCAAGGATTAAAAGTGATACTTTAAATAAAAATTCAATCATTTTTTTTTATTTTTCTTATAATTTTCCATCCATTTGTTAAATACAATTATTGCATCATTCATATCTTTTGTTTTATTTGGATGATTTTTAGCTCTACCTAGCATAGTTGCAATAACATTTACTTGATATTTTATTGGTCTTTTTTTTATAGCTGAAACAGTAAACAATGCTTTTTCCTTATCTTTAAAACCTAAACCTTTTAAGGTTGTCTCTGGTTTATAATCTGAAAATAAAGAAAGATTTAATGGTTTAAATTTTTTATCCTTGATTAGTTTATTCATTGGCATTTTATCAACTATATCAAAGATTTTTTTTGTATATACTTTATCTAATTCAATTTTTTTTGTGCCATCAAAACCAATTAAAGTAACTTTAAATTTTTTTGATTTATCTAATTTTGTAACTAATTTTATATATCTTTTGTGAAAGCCTTTAATTTCTTTTTGATAAAAATGTTTTGATCTTTTATATTCTGGATGACTGTAATTAGGCGTATTGAGGACTAACAATCTACATTTCCATAGATATTTTTTAAAACTCATTAAAAATATTAATAGTAAATTTTATCTCTTACAAGCTTACTTAATAAACTATATCCAAGTTCGTTCATATGTAGTGGATCTTCATCGTAAAATTTATCATAACCTGCATTTATCATAGGTGTTGTAATATCAATATAATCCCACATTTTTAAATTGGTTAAGTGTTTTTTTATCTTTGAATTAGCATCTAAAATTGTTGTCATAAGATCTCTCCTAAAAGGACTGGGTTTAATAGATATAAAAAAACATTTCGCTCTTGGTAGTTTTTCTTCAACTTGATTAGAAAATAATAAAAATTCTTTTAACAATTCATCGCTATCCATTCCATAACCAATGTCATTATCTCCGGCATAAAAGAAAAGATTAGATGGGTTTAAAGGAGCAACCAATCTATCAAAATATCTTCTACAAGAGACTAAGGTTGAGCCACCAAAACCTAAATTATAAAGATTATTTATTGATAAATCGTTTTTGGCATTATCCCACATTTTAAAAGTTGAACTACCATACAAAGCAACACTGTTATTTGTTTTTGTCTGTTGAAAAGAATTATGTTCCAATTCTCTAACATCTAATTCAAACTCTTCTTCAACTGGACTCACTAAATTTACATTAGTTTTCAAATTCTCTATTTTATCTATGTTGTCATTAACATTTTTAGCTAAATCAATAGCTTCTTCTACATAAGATCTAAATTTGGTTCTGTAATTATCTAAGAAGGTTTTCATTTCATCTTGATTTTCTGGATCTTTGACATGATCACTTATAGTTATTGGCTCCTTAATAACTGCTGAATATATTGTTTTAGAAACTGGATAATCAAAATTAGCAAGGGCAATTGGAATAAGTTTTGGTTTTGGGCTAAGTTTAAATGCAAGGTTAAATGCTCCAGCTTTAAATGGTCCTGGAGATGTTATTGTTTTATTATCTTCTGTTTCTGATGTTCCTTCGGGGGCAATTACAATCGGTTGTTTTTGATTAAATACCTTTTGAGCTTCATCAAAAAGCTTTTGTTTTCTTAATTTCTTTTCCTCTTCGCTTTCGTCCAACTTATCAGACTCTGGGGTATGAACAAAAATGTAATCTAAATTTTCATAGTAATTATATCTCCAAAATTCTGTGTTCCGACTTGTTCTAACAATACGTTGACCTCCATCATTATATTTTGGATGTAATATTTTTGAACTGATGAAATGACTGTCAATTGAAAATGAATGCCCATTTGCAAGCTGATTATCATCTATAGCTGCTAAGTGATTGTAAAAAAAAATATTTGTTGGTTCATCTGGCAAATTTTCCCAACCCTTAATTACATATTTAACATTATCAAAAGCTTTGGTGAAATTTGAATTGGTTAACTCTCTTAATTTTGTTTTATCTGAATTACTAGAAGAATTTGAAACTCTATTATAAATAATATTTAATTGGCTGTGGAAACGAGACTCTCTTTCTAAATTATTTAAGGTATCTTTTATTAAACTAGATAATGATTTTTCTATCTCATTTCCTTTAATAAGTAGTTCGTAAACGACATCAAATGCCATTGCATAAGTATGAGTACTCTTCAATAAATGTGGAATACTATATAACTTAGAACTAGCTGGTATTCTTGCGGTATTATCTTTCAATAATAAATTAACAAATTCTAATTCGTTTTCTGCTGAATATTTTGTTAGACCAGTTGCACTTTGTTGGAAACGTCCTAACTGCCACAATTGTCTTTTGAAAATCTTTATTGATAATTCAGGGTCAGAAATAATCAGATTTTCAAGGGCTTCGTTAGAAATATGTAAAACTTTCGTATCCCTAGTAGATTTGATTGTATATGGATTAAAAAAATCTCCTTTTCCAGAAGATAAAGTTAGAGCAATACCAGCTCTAGTTAGAGTTCTAAAATTTCTTCTTATTTTTCCATTAATAAAGTTGTGGAATAAGCCATCAACTTTACCACTTAATAATATCTTTAAACCTTTAGAAACATCTCCCTCTTTAACTATATATTGATTTGATGAATACATCTTAATATTACCTAATTTAATAAACTTTTCTAAGTCATCATCAGTAAGTGTTGAAAAAAAAGTAGCAGATTTAATTCTATGTATATTTGTAATACTTTTTTCTGATGGGATGCCTGGAGAAATTTGTATTTCATCATCTTTATACAAAGTGTTTAAATTTCTTGAAGAGACAAGCAGTTGGAAAGAAAAAAAAGAAATGGCTGAGTATAATGTTGATATAAGTTTACTATTTTTTTGTTGTAAATCTCTTAAATCATCTAGTTTTATCGAGATATATTCTGTTCCACCTTCAATAAATATTTCACCCATAAATCTATTGGGTTGATTAAGTCCAGATATACCTAATGGTGTTGCAGGCTTTGTTATTTTTGCAAAGGTTATAGATTTTGTTTCAAAATACTTGGTAAATGTAGCTTTGCCTTTAATTAAAAAATAAATGTTTTCTGAAATTTGATGCTGCTTTGCTAAAACTTCATCACTTTCAGCTATTATATGTTCTGATATTCCATCTATTAATTCAAAGGATTCTTTTAGATTTCCTAAATCAAAGCCATTTTGCTCAAATAATTCAGATAATTTCATAAGTAAAATGAATAGATATACTTAATTTGAATTTATTGATTAAGAATAAATGCATATCTGGGTTGAAAAGTTATCAATAGTTTACCTAATTTTTTTTAGTATTTATAGACTGTGAAAAATAAATCAAAAAAAAATAAATCAATAACTAAATCTAAAACGCTATCAAAAAAGCCAAAGGTAATAAATCCAAACTATTTTTATTTTTATAATGAAAATGGAAAATTAGTTGGAATACCTTACGGTAATTAAATATTATCTTCTTTGAGATAAACTAGCGTGTTTACTTAATACTTCAGCTGAAATAATTTTTGCTTCTGTTGTTTTCTTAACATTCCAGATTTTTTCCTTAGCAATTTTAGTCGATATTTTATTATCAACTATTGGTGATGGATAATCTTTACCAATTTCTAAATTAATTCCTTTTTGTTCAATGAATGTCAATTTCCATGGTTCATGAATTAATTTTCCTGGGACATTTTTTAATTCTGGAACCCATTTTTTTATAAAATCTCCAGTGGGATCTTGATCAATTGATTGTTTAATTGGATTGTAAATTCTTATTGAATTTATTCCTGTTGTTCCTGATTGCATTTGAAACTGTGAATAGTGAATACCTGGCTCATAATCTGTAAATAATTTTGCTAAATGTTTTGATGTTTTTTTCCAATCAAGCCATAATTGGTAAGACGCAAATGAAACTAACATTGCTCTCATTCTAAAATTAATCCATCCATTAGTTCTAAGATACCTCATACAAGCATCAACAAACGGATAACCGGTAGTTCCATTTTTCCATGCTAAATGATAATCTTCATTAAAATCATTTTCTCTTATTCCATTATAAGCGCTATTCATATTTCTAAATTCAATTTCTGGTTCATCATATAACTTTTGAATAAAATGACAGTGCCAGGCTAATCGACTTTTAAAAGCAATTAAGGATTTCTTTTTTGAAAAAGATAAATTGGATTTTAACTTATCGTTAGTTTTTTTAAAAATTTCTTTAATAGAAATATTTCCGAATGCAATATGAGGGCTTAATCTAGAACAAGAAGTTTCTCCAGTTATTGGTGAAGACATTTCTTTTTGGTAATTTTCTGATCTGTCATTAAGGAAAGAATCTAAAAGTTGAAGTGCGTTTTGTCTTCCACCAATTTGAATTTTTCCATTTTCTAAATTATTTGTTTCTATTTTTGATAAATCTTCTACATAATTATCTGAAATAAAATCGCAATTTAAATTTGAATTTATGCTTTCACTATCTATAAATTTTTTCCAACTATATGACCATTTATTTCTTATTCTATGATTTAATTGAACACCAAATTGATTTGATATTTTCCAATTAATATTTTTTTCTTTAAATAAAAAACTAACTTCTTTATCTAAGTTAGTTATATACATATTCTTGAATATTATATTTGAATAAACCTCATTTATTTTAAATTTATTAGTTAAATGACTTAAAATTTCTAATGTATCTCCGTAATATATATTGAGTTTAGCATTATATTTTTCACTTAGTGTTTTTGATAAATCGTCTAATGATGATTTTAAAAAATCTAGATGGAATGAGCTTGATGTAGGTAATTTGTGATATTCTTTATCAAATATGTAAATTGGTAAAATCTTTCCTGATTTTACAGACTCATTAAATGCATCATTATTAGATGCACGTAAATCGTTCCTGAACCATACGATTTTGTTCATTTTAAATAATTAAAGACTGATTTTGAAAGTTCTTGAAGTTTTGTCGTCTGATACTTTTAAAATTTTAAATTTTGAACTTTTTTCAAGTTTTTGCCCTTTGTTTGTAACAAAAGATTTCATTTTCTTAACTTCACCCTCAGGCATTTTTCTAGTGTATTTCAAAGTATATTTTTTAGACCCAATAACAAATATCGTTTTCATAAGATTTTAATTACAAATATATTTATTGTCTGTCTCTGTGACATAAGTTTCATTTAAGGGTTCGGGAATATTTTGATTATTTTGATATCGAGAATCTACTAAAGAGACAGGTTGTATTCAAATAATATATTTATAAAAAATAGAAATAAATTTGTTGAATACAACCTATCTAAAACTTATTTTTATAAGTGAAGGAGGTGAAAATGCCTAGAATAACGCCACCTGACACTTAGCTGGTGAGATATCACATATTAAAAATAACACAAACTAAATCCATTTGATGGATTTGGCCAAAATGGCATAAAAAAGGGGAGCTCTTTTGGTAATAACCAATTGAGCTGACCCCTTTTAATAATTTTTAGACATAAAATCTTTAATTCTCTTAGCACCTTCTATTATATCTTTTGTGCTTCTTGCATATGAGAATCGGATAGTAGAATTTCCTCTTTTTTGATCAAAATCAATTCCTGGTGTTATTGCAACATTTGCTTCATCTAAAACTTTTTTACAAAAAGCTAAGCTATCATTTGAATATTCAGAAATATCTACATAGATGTAAAAAGCTCCATCAGGTGGTGAAAACTTTTTTAATCCTGCTTTCGGTAATTCTTCTAAAAGTATCTCTCTATTTTTTTTATATACTTCAACATTCGATTGTAACTCCTCATTTGCATCTAATGAAGCAAGGGCTGTAACTTGACTTGCATGTGGAGGACAAACAAACAAATTTTGTGAAAGTCTTTCTACTTGTCTAACATGATCTTCTGGTACAACCATCCACCCTATTCTCCAACCAGTCATTGAAAAGTATTTTGAAAAAGAATTAATCACATAACAATTATCTGTAATCTCCAAAGCTGAGGTTGGATTATTTTCATATTGAATTCCGTGATAAATTTCATCACTAATAAAGCTCACATTGTTCTCATTTGCAGTATTAATTAAATTCTCTAGCGATTGTTTATCTAGCATAGACCCAGTTGGATTTGCAGGTGATGCAACAAGAATTCCATTTAAATTATTATCTGTAATATCTTCTGGAACAGGTTGAAATCTATTTTGAAGTTTAGTTTGAATATCTACAGTTTCCAAACTTAGTGATTTTAGTATTTGTCTATAACTAGGATAACTTGGAGATCCAATTCCAACTCTGTCTCCACTATCAAACAATGCCGAAAACGATAATATAAAAGCTCCGGAAGACCCTGTTGTAACTACTATTCTATTTGGATTTAAATCTAAATTGTACCAATCTCCATATAACTTTGAAATTTTTGTTCTTAGAGCAGGTAGACCAAGCGATACTGTGTAACCTAGATTGTTTTTGTTTATCTCTTTAGTAATATAATCTTTTGCAATCTTAGGTGCTGGTGTTCCTGGCTGCCCTACCTCCATATGAATTATATCTTTACCTTTTTCCTCAGCAATTCTTGCTGATTCCATTACATCCATTACTATAAATGGATCAACATCTGATCTTTTAGATTTTTTCATCATTTTATTTGATCTTCACAAAATTTTTTAACTTCCTCAGCAGATAGCCTTTCGCTCTCAGGTTTATTCGAATCTAATTCAGCTTTTCCAATTATACATGCTTTAATAGTTTTACTTTTATTAAAACCTGAATAATACTGAGTTGATATATATAGTGCTATAACTCCAAGTATTATAATTATAGAAACTTTTAAATTATTACTCATCGGTAAATTTAATTTTTATTTATATTAAATAATAGTAGACTTTAATTATGCAATTTTATCAACCAAAAGAGCTCCCAAAAATTATGGTGGCACCCAATGGCGTGAGACCGATGAAGAAGGATCATCCAAAAGTTCCTATAACTATTGATGAAATAGTTGAAACAGCAAAATTTTCATACGAAGCAGGTGCTGAGGCAATTCATTTTCACATCAGAGATAAAAATAGCCAACATATATTAGACGCTAAAGACTGTCGTGAGGCATTAATAAATTTAAATAAGATAGTTCCTAACATGCACTTACAAGTTACCACTGAAGCGGTTGGAAGATATTCACCAAATGAAATGCGTAAATATGCATATGATGTTAAGCCACCAGGAATA
Organism: uncultured Pelagibacteraceae bacterium; assembly: GCA_902577875.1. GTDB lineage: Bacteria > Pseudomonadota > Alphaproteobacteria > Pelagibacterales > Pelagibacteraceae > Pelagibacter. The sequence continues at coordinate 46,782 of CACHAX010000006.1, forward strand.
TCGATTGCAATTAGAGAATTAATTCCAAGCAGAAATCCAACTGATGAAGATATAAAACTATATAAATATTTGTCTGATGAAAAAATTAATGTTCAACATATTTGTCATGAGCCAGAAGATATTGATTTACTTTCAAATGTTTTAAATAAATCTGAAATTGAAAAAGATAATGCGTGGTGTTTATTTGTAATTGGTCACTATACTGGTAAAATTAGTGATCCAAATAAAATACCTTTATATTTAGAAAAATTAGAAAAAAATAAATTTAAAGCAGATTGGGCTATATGCGCTTTTGAAAAAGAAGAATTTATTTGTTTGAAAGAAGCAATAAAACTTGGTGGAAAAATAAGAATTGGATTTGAAAATTCATTATATCTTCCTTCAGGTGAAATTGCTCAAGATAATGAAACAAAAATAAAAGTTATAAAAGAGGAATTAAATCTAAATTGAATAATTTTTTATTTTTGAAATTTTATTAGATTTTATAGAACCAATTATAAATCTATCTGGTCTAACTATAAGTCCTTCTGAATTTATATTATCAAGATATTCACTTAAACCATTAACATTACTAGACAGTACATAATTAATTTTATTGGAAATTTTTTTCTTTAATTTTGGCGAAATTATTACAATGGGTTTAGAAGAAAATTTTTCATCTAAATTTTTTCCATTTTTTAATTTAAATTGAGGGAATATTTTTCCTCGAAGTTTATCATTAATTTTTCCAAGTCCTTTGCCCAGTTTTGGTTTAATAGATTTCATAGATTTTACTCCTTCTTTATTTGAAGAAATATTTTTTGTAATTTTTGTTGAGCTTACTGCATTAATAAATGAACCCATTCTCATAGTTGTGCTTACGTACTCTTTTACATTGGAATATCTTTCGCTCTGATACGTATTAAGTAATTTTTCTGAATGATTATTCTTTAAACAATGCGATAATTTCCATGAAAGGTTTGAAACATCTCTTATTCCTGCACACATTCCTTGACCCATAAAAGGTGGCATCAAGTGAGCAGCATCTCCAGCAATGAATATTCTACCTTTTCTCCAACTTTTGCTAATTGCAGATTTGAATGTGTATATAGTTTTTCTCTCGAGAGTAGCGTCTTTTTTACTAAGCCATGGTTTAAGGAAATTCCATATGTACTTTTCAGACATAATGGTTTCTTCTTTTTCTTTGTTATTAATTACAAACTCCCACCTTCTTCTTCTGCCTACATTTCTGCAATATGTTGCGGGTCTTATTTTGTTAGAAAATTGAATTGTACGATCTGGAAGATTATTTTTCTTTTTCTTCAAAATTAAATCAACAACTGCCCATTTTTGAGTAAATCCTAAATTACTCATACTTGTTTTTATTTGATTTCGGACTGTTGAGTTTGCACCATCACAACCAATTAAATATTTAGCCTTAATATTCAGAATTTTATTTTTTTTTATGTCTTGGTAAATTATATGAACACTATTTTTTGTATTTGTAGCTTTTAAGAGTTTAGTATTTTGTTGGATATAAACCTTTTTAAAAGATTTAAGTCTATTTCGTAATTGCCTTTCTAAATCGGGTTGGTGAAATCTATAACTTGGATACCATCCGTTTTCAGTAATTTCTTTTGGCCTAGGCCAATCTAGGATTACATCGCCTTTTTTATTTACAAACTTAGTTCCTTTATTAATCAAGGTATATTTTAGAAATTTATCTGTAATTCCAATTGTTTGAAATACTCTCATAATCTCGTCGTCAAAATGAACTGCTCTTGGAAGAGGATAAAAACTATTTTCTTTTTCTAAAATTAAAATTGAATAACCTTGGATTGCTAATAAATTTGCTAAGGTTCCTCCTGTTGGACCCAATCCAACAATTACTACATCATATTCTTTCATTAATTCTTAAATTTATTTCTTTTTAGCAATATTTGAATATAGCCAAGGGCAATCTACTAATAAAGGAGCTTGTTTACCTTCCGCTGCAGTTTGCATTCTTTTATCTCTAAATTTTTTTCTTTCCTCTTCTGGTAAATACAATCTTTCATGTCCCCAAAAGCTTGGGCCTTCAAAAGTTTCAATAGCTTCCCACGTCTTAGGGTCAATTATTCTTCCACCCCATCCATTTTCTACAAAGAAACCTGATGGTGTTATTGAATAAAACGAAGTCATGTAATCATTAGTATGCCTTCCCATTGTATAAGCAATTTTATCATCCTTTAAATTCATTAAGTCATATCCCTGTCCAACATCATCTAAAGAATTGTACTCAACCATAAAATGGTGGAATCCTTGTTGACCCGATCCAAACAATGCAAAACTATGATGTCTACCATTAACGTGAAAAAAACATAATGATATTGGTGTATTGCTATAATCGCTGATTTTAAAATCTAAAAGGTCTTTATAGAAAGGAACAAGTTTATTAAAATCTTTTGCATGTAAAACAACATGGCCCATTCCTAATGCACCAGTTTTAAATCCTGAAATTGGTCTAGATGGTTTGAAAGGATCACTATCTTTCATTGGATCAAATATTAATTCTATCTGATTGCCCTGAGGGTCTTTAAAATAAATTAAATCTTTAACAAATCTTTTATCTGCAAAAGAGGATTGTCCATGAGTTACTGGGATATTATTATTCTCAAGACGATCAGCATACATTTTTAAATCTTCTTTTTTCTCAACTTCCCAGCCCATGAAGGCCAGACTGTCTCCAGTGTCTCCTGTTACAACTAATCTTTGCTTTTGATCATCCATTCTAAATGAAAGAGAATCTTTTGCTCTATCCACCTGTTGCATTCCTAAACATTTTCTTGAATAATCTGACCAGTCTTCAATTCGATCTGAATTAACACCAATGTAGCTTAATGCATTTATTGCCATTCAATTATTATACAGGATTAAAATTGAGCCTGCATTATTTAATGCAGGCTCAAAAATTAGGTTTAATTTAACCGTCTATTTTAGATATTATTTGTCTTGCTCTTTTTAGAACTGCGTCACCATCAAGGCCTTTGCCTTTCATTTCAGCAAGCCAGTTTGCTTCGATAGGTGCTAATATTTTCTTATATTCAGCTATAACATCATCAGAAGCTACTATGATCTCATGTCCAGGTTTATTCTCTACCTCAACTCTCATTTTAGCATTTTGACTATCTATTAATCCAGATGCCCAGTCACCAAACCACTGACCACTAAATTTATCTACACATCCTTTACCTTTGGCTGATAAACCATCATATTTACCTTGGTTCATTATCAAACCAAATGTTGCATTAGTTATGTTAACTTCAGTGTGATACTTAGTTACATCAAATAGTCTGAAAGATCCGATAGCAGTGTAAGGGAATGGAGTTCCATCAATTACACCTTTGTTAAGTGCTTCCGATGTTCCAGGAGCTGGCACTCTTACACCAGTTGCTCCGAGAGTTTTTAAAATTGTTCCAGCAATTTTACTTGGTACTCTCATTTTCTTACCTTTAAAGTCAGCAGGTCTTACAACTTTATCTGACTTCATATGTATTTGATAACCAGGATTAGAATGTAGTCCAATTAGTTTAATTCCTGCCATCTCTTTATCTAAGTAACCTTCTTCATAAAGAGTATTTAAAGCTCTAGATCCTGCTTTTGAAGTTTTTGTTAAAAAAGGTAATTCAATTACAGAGCTCAATGGAAACTGTCCTCCGATATATCCAAGTACCGTCCATGAAATGTCTGCTACACCTTTTGTAACAATATCATATTGTTGTGGTGGTTTTCCTAATACACCTCCTGCAAACATTTTAACATTAACTGCTCCAGCTGAACATTCGTTTACTTTGTCAGCCCATGCAGCAAGAATTTTGCTTGCGATAAATGCTTTTGGTGGTTCAAATGTTGCAAGTTTAAGTTCAGTTGCTGAAGCAGCATTTACTATACCTAAACTTAAAACACCAAAAACAAATCCAATTATTTTGTTTTTCATATTTCTCCCTCTAAAATTTATATTAAAATTTTAACTCTAATTTGAGATTATTTCATCCTTAATAGTGTTAGATAAAACACCAATATCAGTGATTTCGACTTCAACATTGTCTCCTGGTTTCATAAAAACAGGTGGATTTCTTTTAAAGCCTACTCCACCAGGAGTTCCTGTTACCAAAACATCGCCTGCTCTCCATGCCATAGCTTTGGATACATAAGAAATTAAAATTGGTATATCGAAAATTAATTGACTTAGTTTTGCATTTTGCATTACTTCACCATTTAGCCTAGTCTCTATTGTTAAACTTTTATAGTCTGGAATGTCTTCTGCTAAAACCATGTGAGGACCAAAACTTCCTGTTTTTTCAAAATTTTTTCCCATTCCAAATTGTCTTGTATGTCTTTGCCACTCTCTAATAGTACTTTCGTTGTAACAAGAAAAACCAACGATGTGTTTTAACGCATCTTCTGGTTTGATGTGTTTACCACCCTCATCCATTATAACTGCCATTTCTCCTTCAAAGTCTAAACTTTCTGATACAGTTGGTCTTTGTATTGCTTGCATATGAGCTGTTTGGCTTTCTGGAAATCTGTGAAATATAACTGGGTTTTCCTCAACAGTACGATTAGTTTCTTTAACATGTTCACTGTAATTCAAACCTACACATATAATTTTACCTGGATTAGGAATTAAAGGCGAATATTTAATTTGATCAAGTTTTATAGATCCTGGATTACTCTTTGCATATTCTTTTGCTTCTTTAATCTTTTTTATCTTTATTAATTCTTTTAAACTTAGAGCTCCATCTATCTTTCCAGTCAAATCAGTTATTAGATTATTTTCAATAATTCCAAACTTTTCACTGTTATCATGATTGAATGAGATAAATTTCATATTTTTATAACTTTATACGTTAATCTCTGATAAATTAGAAGAAAGTTTATCAAATGAAATTTAAAATTAATTACATATTTGATCTTTCAGCAATTATATCAGGATTAATATTATTATCTTTAGCTATACTAACTTTTTGTGATGTCTTTGGTAGAAGATTTCTGAATTCTCCTGTTACAGGAACAATTGAATTAGTTGAATTTGGAATGGCCTTGGTTGCATTCTTAGCAATGCCAAGAGCTTTCTTTTTAAATGCAAATGTTTCTGCTGATTTTATAAAAAATGTCTCAAACAATACTTTTCAAATTTTTATAAACATTTTTAGATTTATTTTAATGATAGTGATTATGTCCATGATGGCATATGCAACAACAAAAGAAGCTATGGCTTTTTTTAAAAATGAAAGAGTAACTATTGATTTAGAAATATATTTTTATCCTTTTTATTATGCAGCATCTGTTGGCATGTGGTTGAGTGTTGTTGCTATAGTTTTTTGGCTAATTAGTGCTTTAAGGAGTGAAAACTCATGAGCTTTGATCCTATTGTAAGCGGTTCGTTATCTTTTTTAGTCGTACTAATTCTTATGGCATTAAATGTACCAATAGGTATTTCAATGCTTGTAGTTGGTTTTACTGGTTTTGCCTTAATAACAGGTTTTGAACAAGCTCTTTTTGTTTTAGGAACTGCTCCATTTGAAGCTGTCTCTAAATATACTTTATCTGTATTACCTCTTTTCGTTTTGATGGGAAATCTTGCAAATAGAGCAAACTTATCTCGAAATTTATATGATGCAGCATATGCAGTAGTTGGTCACTATAAAGGTGGATTAGCAATGTCTACCGTTGGTGCATGTGCTGGTTTTGGAATGATTTGTGGATCTTCAATTGCTACAGCAGCTACGATGTCACAAATGGCTGGGCCAGAAATGAAAAGACACGGGTATAGCGATGCATTAATAAGTGGTTCCGTTGCATCAGGTGGAACATTAGGAATTATAATTCCACCGAGTGTAATATTGATAATTTATGCATATTTGACTGAGCAATCTATACAGCAATTATTTTTTGCAGCTCTAATACCAGGATTGATTGCAGTAGTTTTATATATGATTGCTATTAGAGTTTATTTAGTAATTTACCCTGATCAAGGTGGTCATGGAGAGAAAATGACTGCAAATGATAGAATATCTGCTCTAACAAAAGTTTTTCCAATATTTTTAATCTTTGCGATAATTATGGGTGGTCTTTATCTTGGGTTCTTTACAGCTACTGAAAGTGCAGCAGTTGGAGTCATTTTGGTAATCATATTTATTTTTTTTAGGGGTGAGCTAACAATTGAACTACTCAGAAATTCTATATGGGATACTGTTAAAACTGTTGGTGCTCTTTATCTAATTGTTATTGGTGCAAGTGTTTTTAATTTTTTAATAACAGTCACTCAATTACCCTTCACAGTAGTTGATTTTATTAATGACCTTCAACTAACTCCATTAGGGATTATTTTAGTTATATGCGCTATTTATTTAGTTCTTGGAACTGTAATGGACTCTCTTGCGATGTTATTTTTAACTATTCCTGTTTTTTATCCTGTAATTGCTGATGCTGGAATTGATCCAGTATGGTTTGGAATATTTGCAGTAATTGTAGTTGAATTTGGATTGATTTCACCTCCAGTTGGTATGAATTTGTTTGTAATTAAAGGAGTAATGAGCAAAACGCCTCTTCAAACAATTTGGTTTGGTACTTTGCCGTTCTTAATTACTGATGTTATTAGACTTGCTTTATTAATTGCTTTTCCAGCTTTATGTTTGTACTTGCCGAGTTTAATGTATCCTTAGATTACCAAACACCAATCATTATACCACCATCCTCAGAATAATCTCTCTCTTTCAAAACAAATTCATCGTCAGCGGCAGTTCTATTTTTTCGATCTGTTAATCTTTCTAGTAAAATATCTTTCATTTGATTTAGTATATTTTGATGATCTTTAGATTGACCAAGATCATTAAATTCATCTTTATCTTTTTCTAAATCAAATAATTGTGGTGGAAAACCTTTATAATAAATATATTTCCATTTATCGTTTCTAATCATATAGGCTCTTGCATCTGAAGCGCCTATATTTAAAATTTTTCTTGCTTCATTAAATGAATAATCTATCTCGCTAAATACACTCTCTCTCCATTTGCTAATTTTTTCATCTCTTAGAATTGGAATTAAAGAAGAACCTTCAAGTCTATGTTTGCTTGCTTTACTTTCTACAGCATCTAAAAAAGTTGGAAGTAAATCAATTGCCTCTATAAATCTTTTCTCTTTTTTTCCTCTTGTTTTATTTGCTTCTTCACTTGGATCATAAATAATCATTGGTACTTTTACTATTTGCTCATGAAATAATTCTTTTTCACCAAGCCAATGATCACCATGATAATCGCCATGATCTGATGTAAAAACAATCATAGTATCTTGCATCTTCCCATTCTCTTCCAAAAACTTAAAAAGTCTTCCTAGATTGTCATCAATTTGTTTAATTAAACCCATATATCCAGCAAGAACTGTCTCTCTCACGTTTTCTTGTGAAAATGTTTTTGAAATACTATTTTCCATAAAAGCTTTATAGACAGGATGATTAATATTTTTTTCTGAATCAGATCTTTGAACAGGATAAAATTGATTTTGTGAATACATATTATGATATGGCGCAGGTGCAATATAAGGCCAATGTGGTTTTATATACGATAGATGTAAAAACCATTGTTCTTTAGTTTCTTTTATAAAATCGATTGCTCTATTAGTCATAAATGCTGTTTCTGAGTGTTTTTCTGGTAACCTGGATGGTTTATTTGAATTTCTTAATCTCCAACCACTTAAAACTTCTCCATTTTCTCCTTCAACTGAATTAGCCCAACTATCCCATGGATTATCTCCATCATATCCTAATTTATTTAACCATTCATTATAGGATAATTTTTTTTCAGATTTTTTCATAATGTTGTTTGGATGAAGACCATCATCTCTTTCATAAGGATCAAACCCTGGTTCCATTACTACAGAACCAATTTCTGTTGTTTTTGAAATTCCCAATCTATTCATGCTATTAATATCAGGTCTCATATGTGTTTTGCCTACAACACAAGTTTTTATTCCTGACTGCCTCAAGTAATCACCAATAGTTAATTCGCCAATTGGAAGTGGAACTTGGTTCCATGTGGAGCCATGACTAAATACTGTTCTTCCTGTGTAGTAAGATGCTCTTGATGGGCCGCATACAGGTGCTTGAACATAAGCAGATTCAAACATTACACCTTTTTTTGCCAAATTATCTAAGTGAGGAGTTTTTAAATGTGGATGACCATAACATGAAAGGTAATCCCACCTAAGTTGATCAGCCATTATAAAAAGAATATTCTTAACTTTCATTTATTTCCTGACAGTTAATTATTTTTATAATGAAATTTTACTAATCTCAACTAACAAGAGACTTTTGAGGTTTCATATCACTCTTGCTGATACCAGCTACTTTAACTGGTTTTTTCATAGCATCTCTTCTGAATGGCTCACCTAATTCTTGATTTAGAATTATTTCGATAAATGTAGTAATACCTTTTTTCTGATCTTCACATGATTGTTTGATAGCTTTAGTGGTTTCTTCCATTGTATTTGCAATAACACCTTTTAAACCACATGCATTAGCAACTTTTGCATAACTTAATTCTGGATCTAACTCTGTCCCAACAAAGTTATCATCAAACCACAATATTGAATTTCTTTTTTCAGCGCCCCATTGATAATTTCTAAAAATTACCATTGTTATTGCTGGCCACTCTTCTCTTGCACATGAACTCATTTCATTCATGCTTATTCCAAATGCTCCGTCACCAGCAAAACCTATAACTGGAGTATCTGGGCATCCAATTTTTGCTCCAAGAATAGATGGAAATCCATATCCACATGGTCCAAATAAACCTGGTGCCAAATATTTTCTTGGTTTTTCAAATGTTGGGTATGCGTTACCAATTGCACAATTATTTCCAATATCACTTGAAATTATAACATCTTCTGGCATCCCAGCTTGAATAGCTCTCCATGCTTGTCTTGGGGACATTCTATCTTTATCTCTTTCTCTTGCCTCTTTATTCCAAACAGTTCCTGGATCATCATCCTCATGATCTAAACTTGTAAGAGTTTGCAACCATGCAGATTTTGTTTGATGAATTAGATTTTTTCTATCTTCTCTACCATTATCTCCAGCATTTGAAGAAAGTTTCTCTAATATCTGTTGAGCTACCATTTTAGCATCACCACAAATACCAACTGTAACTTTCTTGGTTAAACCAATACGATCAGGATTCATATCTACTTGAATAATTGTTGCATCTTTTGGCCAGTAATCAATTCCATATCCTGGTAATGTTGAAAATGGATTTAATCTTGTTCCTAATGCTAAAACTACATCAGCTTTTGAAATTAACTCCATTGCAGCTTTAGATCCATTGTAACCTAATGGACCAACAGCTAATGGATGGCTTCCTGGAAAGCTATCATTATGTTGATATCCATTACATACAGGTGCATCAAGCTTTTCTGCTAATTTTTTACAATCATCAATCGCATCACCTATAACAACTCCTGCTCCAGATAAAATTACTGGGAATTTTGCTTCTGATAATAATTTCGCAGCTCTATCAACAGCATCTTTTCCACCACCTTGTCTTTCAAATCTTACAATTGGAGGCAATTCTATATCTATAACTTGTGTCCAAAAATCTCTTGGTACATTTATTTGTGCAGGCGCTGACCCTCTAAATGCTTTTTCTATAACTCTGTTTAAAACTTCTGCCATTCTTGATGGGTCTCTAACTTCTTCTTGATAACACACCATGTCTTTAAATAAATTCATTTGCTCTACTTCTTGAAAACCACCTTGGCCCATAGTTTTGTTTGCTGCTTGTGGTGTAACTAATAGTAACGGAGTATGATTCCAGTAAGCAGTTTTTATTGGTGTAACAAGTCCTGTAATACCTGGACCATTTTGAGCAATCACCATTGACATTTTTCCAGTTGCTCTCGTATAACCATCAGCAATCAATCCACCATTTGTTTCATGAGCAACGTCCCAAAAAGTTATTCCAGCTTCTGGGAAAAGATCAGAAATAGGCATGAATGCAGAACCAATAATACCAAACGAATGTTCGATACCATGCATTTGTAAAACTTTTACAAAAGCTTCTTCGGTTGTCATTTTAGCCATATCAAATCCTTCTTAATTCTATTTTTTAATTGTCAAAGTGCCCAATTCATATATAAATTGGATCGAATTTCAAACAAAGAAATCGTCACAATGGCTGGCACAGATATTATAATCCACGATGAAAAAGACAATGTAGGTGTTGTAGTCATTGAAAAAATTACTCCTAAACAAGACTGTGATTGCTGGATTATGGAAAATGATAAATCAGTAAAAATTCAATCGATGGATGAAATACCTTTGGGTCATAAAATTGCTATGACTGATCTTAACGAAGGAGATACAATATTAAAGTATGGGCATGATATTGGCAAAGTTGTAAAATCAATTAAAAAAGGTCAGCATGTGCATGTTCACAACGTAAAAACTAAAAAGTGGTAAAATGGAAATTCCAAAAACGTTTTTAGGATATAAAAGAGAAGATGGAAGAACAGGTACAAGAAATCACGTAATAATTCTACCTGTTGATGATATTTCAAATGCTTGTGCTGAAGCTGTAGCTAATAATATTAAAGGTACGATTGCACTTCCACATTCTTATGGAAGATTACAATTTGGAGCAGACCTAGAGCTTCATTTTAGAACAATGATTGGAACAGGAAAAAATCCAAATGTTGCAGCAGTTATAGTAATTGGTATTGAGCCTAAATGGACAAAAAGAATTGTTGATGCAATTGCAACGACTGGAAAACCAGTTGAAGGTTTTAGTATAGAAGGTGTGGGAGATATAGACACTATCGCAAGAGTTTCAAAGAAAGCTCAAGAATTTTCAATTTGGGCGTCAGAGAAACAAAGAGAAGAACGTCCTATAAGTGATTTATGGATATCAGTTAAATGTGGAGAGTCTGATACAACATCTGGATTAGCATCAAATCCTACAGTGGGAAATTTAATGGATAAATTAGAACCCCTTGGCGTTCATTTATGTTTTGGTGAAACATCTGAATTAACGGGCGCTGAAACTGTTTGTGAAAAAAGAGGAAAAACTCCTGAGGCTCAAGAGAAGTTTAGAAAAACTTGGAGTTCTTATAATGATTTCATTTTAAAAGAAGCAACAGATGATCTTTCCGAAAGTCAACCAACAGCTGGGAACATAGCTGGTGGACTTACTACAATTGAAGAAAAAGCATTTGGAAATTTTCAAAAAATTGGGGGATGTAAATTTATTGATGTACTAGAACCAGCAGAAGAACCAACTAAAGGTCCAGGCTTATACTTTATGGATACCTCATCAGCTGCTGCTGAATGTGTTACTTTACAAGCTGCAGGAGGATTTAATCTCCACCTATTTCCAACTGGACAAGGAAATATAATTGGAAACCCAATTGAACCAGTAGTAAAACTAACTGCAAATCCTTTAACTGCTAGAACCATGAGTGAACATATTGATGTTGATGTTTCTAAAATCTTATCAAGAGAAATGAATTTAGATGAAGCTGGTGACGAATTAATTAAAGCTACGATAAGAGTTGCAAATGGAAGATTAACTTGTGCTGAAGCATTAGGTCATAGAGAATTTGTTATGACTAAATTATACAGAAGTGCTTAAGCTTTAAGCTTTGCTTCTCTTGCTTTGTTCCACTTAGAAATATAATTTCTTAAAATTGCAGCTCCAATTCCAAGAACTACTGCTAATACAACTGATGTAAGTCCGTAAAAAACTGGAAGGTCTTTAGAATAATCCAAAATAAACTGTGCAATGTTACCGAGGTTTTTAGTTCCATTTGCTACTGTTTCAATAATTACATCTTCTTTAATAAAAGTGTCATAAGCAATTGCAATTCCAACTAATAATAAAAGTACTGCTAAGATTGTTTTAAATTCTGAGCTATCAACTTTTTCACCAATTTTTTGACCAAACTGAACGCCAATAATTGAGCCAAGTATAAGTACAAAAACTAAAACAAGATCAATTGTTCCATAATTAAAAGCATGAAGAACAGTTACGATTGCACTTACAAATATTGTAACAAACAAAGACGTGCCAGGAATTAGTTTGGTTGGCATTCCAATAATATAAATCATTGCAGGAACTAAAATAAATGCTCCACCTACTCCCATAATTGCTGCAATATAACCTACAATTAAACCAATAATTATTGGGGTAAATGCACTTTCATAAACCTTTGATTTTTTAAAACGCATTCTAAAAGGAAGACCATGTATCCAATAATGCGTATGTAATTTTTTTCTTACAACAATTTTTTTTCTTGCCTTATCAATTTCTGATACTCCTTGAATAAGCATCAAAGTTCCAAGTATAGCTAAGATATACATGTAGGCTAAAGAGATAACGATGTTTATTTTTCCAATATCTTGAAAATAAGAAAAAGTTAAGATCCCTAGCAAGGTTCCAATAGTTCCACCTACTACAATCATCAATCCCATTTTATAATCTAATGTACCTTTTAAATAATGAGTAGTTGAACCAGATACCGATGTACCTAAAATATTGCTTGCTTCATTTGGAACTGCATAAGCCGGTGGAATACCTAAAAATATTAAAAATGGAGTCATTAAAAATCCTCCACCTACACCAAATAATCCTGAAAGAATTCCAACTGCTAAACTTAAACCAAATATAAAGAGTATGTTAATTTCGACTTGAGCTATTGGAAGAAAATATTCCATACAATCTAACTATTCCTCTCATAATCCAAAGTCAATGATTATAAGAATAAATTAAATAAAATTTTGAAATGTTCCTAGGATTATAATTGCCCAAGTAAAAAATATAAAAAGATATAGAAAAGATTTAATTATTTTTGAAAGCTGATTAGAAACTAATAAAGGGATTTTTTTAATATTTTGGTTAAAAGCTTGAAGCATACCCGCGAAATACCACAAGTTTTATTAAATGCAAATAATATTTAATTGAATTTAAAAAATAGTTGCCCCGAAGACTTTGACCTCATCTCCCTCTTCTCCAAGCACAAGTCGACCTAAGAAATCTCCTGGTATCTCTGTACTGTTTTGTTTATAGATAACAGTTACGTACAAGCCTCTTCTTAGACAGCCTATAGCCTTACACCCCTCTTTAAGGCTTGAGATTAGCTTGTTACTTGCCCATTGCTTTCCAAGCTCTACTTCGTTAGCCCCATATAGCATTTGTGATGATAAATCCTTGGTAAAACCACCATAATCTTTCATGTTGGAACATCTAACCATGTTATCCCATATAGGATCAGCAATTTTAATGATTTCTTCGTCTGATTTGTCGACAATACTCATCTAAAATGGTTAGGAAGCTTGCTTCTTCTCTTTATCATCAACTATATGATAAACAGGCTTTTTCTCCATTTCAAATTTTCCAGTTTCAGGATCTCTTCTAGAAACAGTTAAACAATGCCAGTTTTCATCATCAAGTTTCATATGATCGCCTCTATAATAATAGCCTGGCCAACGCGTTTCTTCTCTAAATAACGTATGATGAGCAACACATTCTGATGTTACAGCTCTATGCTTAAGTTCCCATGCTCTCATCAATTGGTGATAATCTTCAGCTCCGACGTGATCTAAGTCTTCTTGAAGTAATTGTAGCTGTTCTAAGCCTTTTTTAAGTAAATTATCGTTTGTCATGTAATTATTTGTTAATCCACCACAATATTCATCCATAATTTTTTGTAGTCTTTGTAGCCCTTGTATAGGCAAAATATAGCTTGGAGAAACAGTTCCTCCAGTAATTTCATTTCTGCCCACTGTATAATTCTCAATTGGCTTGAATATTTCTTCTTTAAGCTTCTCTAATTGTGCATCAGAAACTTCTATATCATCAGCTTTTTTATCTTGAATATATTTAACAGCAGCTTTAGATGCTAACCTTCCTTCTGTGAATGAGCCAGATGAAAACTTATGAGCACTTCCGCCAACCGCATCTCCTGCTCCAAATAATCCATCAATAGTCATCATTCTATTGTATCCCCAAAAATATTCATCAGGTGCTATATCTTCTGGACCACTTACCCATGCTCCTGAACATGTAGCATGAGATCCCATTACATATGGCTCTGAAGTTGTTAATTCAGGATTTGTGTATTTTGGATCAATATTTTGAGATGCCCAAACAACTGCTTGTCCAACTGTCATTCCTAAGAAATTTTCCCATCCAACTGTTTCTAAGTGTGGGTCTTGGAATGCTTCTTTTGTAACCATGTGGATTGGTCCACCACCCGCAGCTGTCTCTTGAATAAATGCATGATTTCTTAAACAAGTTGGTGTTGGATGATGGTCTATATATTCACCTACTAATTCTTTAGTAGCTTCATACCATTTCTTCTCATAATTTTCGCCATTTGCATTTTGAGTATAAGTTTTTAAATGAAGGAAATATGCTCCTACTGGACCATAACCATCTTTAAATCGACAAAGTACAATTCTATTTTCCATTTGAGTCATTTTTGCACCTGCTTGAATAGGTAGTGCATAAGCAGATCCATTACTCCAAGGCGCATACCATGTTCTACCCATACCTTCACCAACTGCTCTTGGTTTAAATATGTGCGATGCTCCCCCAGCAGAAACAACTACTGTTCTTGATTTAAATACGTGAAAATTTCCAGTTCTAACATTAAATCCAACTGCACCAGCTATTCGGTTTGGATTTTTTTCATCTTTTAAAAGATGAGTAATCATTATTCTGTTATAAATTTTATCAGCAGATTTTTTTGCAGCTTCAGCTACAATTGGTTTGTAGCTTTCACCGTGTATCATTATTTGCCACTTACCTTCTCTTTGATATCTTCCAGTTTCTTTATTTTTCATCATTGGAAGACCCCATTCATCAAACATGTGAACAGTTGAGTCTACATGACGTGCCATGTCATAACCTAAATCTTCTCTAACAAGACCCATCAAATCATTTCTTGCGTACCGTACATGGTCCTCTGGCATATTCTCACCCCACTGCATTCCCATATAACAGTTAATAGCGTAAAGACCTTGTGCAACGGCACCGCTTCTATCTATGTTTGCTTTTTCAACACAGATTATTTTTAAATCTCTTCCCCAGTGTCTTGCCTCAAAGGTAGCGCCTGTTCCAGCCATACCTCCGCCAACAACTAGTACATCACATTCTTCAATGATTGTTTTGTGCTTAGCCATTAATAATAAACGCCTTGCTTAAATGAATTCTTGTCTAAAGTTGGTAAATCTTTTTCAGTATTTAAACCATGTGGCTCATTATATAAAATTTGTGAATTAATCTCTCCTTGATTGGGAGTATCAGCTTCAGCTAATTTTGGTATGAATTTTCCCCAAGGTTTTGTTGTTATTGGTGATACAAAATTCTTCTCTGTACCATTTCTAAATTTAATTCTCCAAGAGATGGTTCCTTTTTCTTCTTCTCTTCTTACTCTAACACTATGACCCATTGGAGCAAAGTCAGCATATCCTCTTACATCAATTGCATGATTAGGACATGCCTTAACACATGAATAGCATTCCCAACAAAAATTTGGTTCTATATTTTTTGCTCTTCTAATAGTTTCGTCTATGTGCATGATATCTGATGGACATATATCTACGCAATGACCACAACCATCACATCTCGTCATGTATACAAAAGTTGACATATCTACTTATTACCTTTCTTTAAAATTTTATCAATCATATTAATAGTGCTTTGGTGCCTCACGTTTAATTCCAAGTCCAAATTGTTCTGGTGCATCTGCAGGTGGAGGTAAATTATCTCTTGAACCATCTGCTTCTGCTAAATTTTTTTGAATTGCAGCACCCGGTTTATAGAACATATGTGCAAATTTAGACCAGTAAACTCCTCCAAATAAAACTACGTTAGCAACTGCAAACAAAATTAAAAATAAAATACTTAAACCAGTAGATCCCGAATATTGGAAATACGACCAGGCTAAACCAAACGTAGAAGATAATACTAAAGCTAAAACAAATAAATCTGCTTTTATAATTCTAAAAACTGAGTGAGCTTCAGCAGACACATCTACTCTTAAAAAAAACCAAAACCAATATGCTCCAAGGCAAGTTAAAATTGCACCAGCGTGCCAAATAATTGGCCATATAGATGGCGTTACAGCATTTGGAGAAGAATATCCAAATATCATAACACCTGACCCGATCCAAAATAATATTGTTCCATACATTCCTAATACATGTGCAAATCTTCTTTTACCTAAACCTAATTCAGATGTAGTTCCAATATCATGTACTACTGTTTTTGAAATTATCGCTGTTTTTTCTCCAAGACTTAATTCTCTACTCGCTGCTTTTTTTGCTTTTTTAGCATTATTAAAAAAATATTTTACATTCTTCTTATGAATAATATCCATCAGTGTTCCAATCACTACTAATGCTAACATCAATAAAACAAATGCTTGCAAAGCAATTGAAGGAACTGTTGAGGAAAGTACAGCAAATGGATTTGTTGTGAACATATTATTATCTCCGCTAAATATAATACTAATCTGAGTTCTTAATCTATAAAAAATATTAGTTCAACTGACTAATAATCTCATCTCAATAAAAAAATGTTAATAAAAGTTACTTTTTCCTTACATAATGCTGTTTAGAAGAGATTACAGCTCGAACACCACCTTGAGGATTTTTAACATCATTTTTTCGTCTTGGAATCAAATGAATATGACAATGATTAATAGATTGTCCAGCAACCTTGCCAGAGTTGGTTCCAATGTTAAAACCCTTCACAGATTTATCGATCTTTTCAATTTTTTTTTTTAATTTTTTTATTAGCTTATTGCACGCTAGGATTTCTTCTGAGGTTAAATCAAAATAATTTTTAACACACCGCTTTGGAATTATAAGTGAATGAAATTTTGATACAGGATATGTGTCAGTAGTTGCATAAGCTAGTTTGTTTTCAAAAATATATTCCTTTTTTTTTGTAAAACAGAATATGCATGGATTATTAGGATTGCTCATAAATAATTACTTAAATTTTTTTGTTTTAGTATTTGAGTTTTATATTTACTTATAAAAGTATCATATGATTTATATTTTTTTCTATTCCATTTTTTCTCTTTTATCGATGAAACAGTAGAAACTCCCTTTCCAGAACCAATTAAAAGTATTTCATCATATTGATTTAATTTATTTATATTAATATTAGTTTTTTTTATTTTAAATTGCTTTTCAAAAAACTTTAGATTAACTCCTCGATAAAATTTCCTGATAGGTGAATAGTATTTATTATCTTTTATAAAAATAATATTTGAAGTTCCTG
>CACHAX010000007.1 GCA_902577875.1 uncultured Pelagibacteraceae bacterium
AAACAATCCTAGAATTATAGTTGGCCAAGATTACAGATCATACAGCGAACATATCAAAGAAAAATTAAAAGAGGGTTTGGTTTCAACTGGGTGCAAAATCGAGGATATAGGATTATCTTTATCACCAATGGTTTACTTCGCACAGTTTAATTTAAATTCAGATGCAATAGCTATGGTTACAGCTAGTCATAATGAAAATGGTTGGACGGGTGTAAAAATGGGCATCAAAAAAGGATTAACTCATGCACCTGAAGAAATGAAAGAACTAAAAGATATTACTCTCAATCAAAAATTTATTAATGGTGAAGGTAATGTAAAAAAAATTGATGATTTTCAGGATGTTTATAAAAATGATTTGATAACAAAAAACCCATTAAATAAAAAAATTAAAGCGGTAGTTGCTTGTGGCAATGGAACAGCAGGAATATTTGCGCCAGAAATTTTAAGAGGTATTGGGTGTGAAGTCATTGAACTTGATTGTAACCTGGATTGGACATTTCCAAAATATAATCCAAATCCTGAAGATTTAGAAATGCTACATGCAATTTCAAAAGCTGTTAAAGAAAATAATGCTGATATTGGATTTGGTTTTGATGGAGATGGAGATAGAGTTGGGGTTATCGATGACAAAGGTAATGAAATTTTTTCAGATAAAATAGGACTATTAATTGCAAGAAATCTTTCAAAAGATCACAAAAAAAGTAAATTTATTGTAGATGTAAAATCGACAGGACTTTATTCCAATGACAAGATATTAAATGAGAATAAATGTGAAACAATTTATTGGAAAACTGGTCATTCTCATATCAAAAGAAAGGTAAATACCGATAACGCTTTAGCAGGATTTGAGAAAAGTGGTCATTTCTTTTTTAATAAACCTTTGGGATATGGCTATGATGATGGAATTAATTCAGCAATACAGGTCTGTAAGTTACTCGATAAAAATAACAAAAAAATGAGTGAAATACTTAGTGAATTACCAACAACTTATCAAAGCCCGACTATGGCTCCTTATTGTAAAGACAGCGAAAAATATGAAGTAGTTGAGAATTTAGTTAAAGAAATAAAAAATATCAAAGAAAATAAAACTAAAGTAGATAATCAAGAAATTAGAGAGGTATTGACTGTTAATGGGGTAAGATTTTCTTTTGATGATGGGTCTTGGGGATTAATTAGAGCATCTTCAAATAAACCCTCTTTAGTTGTAGTTACTGAAAGTCCAACCTCAGAAGATAGAAAAAAGAAGATTTTTGACTTTATTGATAATCTGCTTCAACAAACTGGTAAAGTTGGGGATTATGATCAAAAAATTTAAAATTCAACTATAAAGAGTTAAGAAAAAATTAGAGAATCGATTAATATGAAATTGAGGTGGCGGAGGGAGACTGAAACCACCTCGTCTCCTAAGTCACTAAAAATCTATAAAGAAATAAAGTACCAATAACATAAAGAAAAACACCAAATAACCTTTGTGTTTTAACTCTATCTAGATCTTGAACTGTTTTTGCTCCGATCCTTGCCATGAATGTTGTTATTGGAACAAATATTATAAATGCAGGTATATTAATAAACCCTATGCTTAATGGGATATCAGCTTTTAACATCAAACCAGATGTAAAAAATCCAATTGATCCAAATAAAGCTATTATAAATCCAATAGCTGCAGAGCTTCCTATTGCTAAGTTAATAGGATAACCAAAGTACCTTAGTATAGGAACATTCATCATAGCTCCTGTTATACCCATGGGTGCAGAAATTAATCCTGACAAAAATCCGAATATTATTCTTGGGAAAATATTAAATTTTTTTTTAATTTTTTTTTTCTTTTCACTTTGTAACAACAAGTAAGCTCCAAAAAAGAAAACAACTGCAGAAAAAAAGAATAATAATGTTTTAGTATTCATCAATGCTGCCATCAATGTTCCAGAGAAAACTCCAATTATTACAAATGTTCCATAATTTTTAATAATATTAAAATCAACAGCGTTGTATTTTCTATGAGTTAATACTGAAGCTGTAGCAGTTAAAATTGTTATTGAGAAAGCTGTCCCTACAGATAAATGCATCAAATAATCTTTATCCACGTTAAATGCTTCAAATACAAAAAATAAAAATGGAACTGAGATTAATCCTCCACCGATACCAAAAAAGCCTGCAAAAAAACCAACCGGAACAGCGGCTGCCATCATTAAAAAAATAAAATAAATATTATTAATCTCTAAAAGAGTATTATTCAATTTGACCTGCCGATATACTTTGTGGATTAAATTTTACTTTATCCATTATGTGATCAATTTTCTTAACATCGGCATCTCTTACACACATATTTTCACTTAAATATCTTTTCCAAAAACTAGAACCTGTTTGTCCATGAAATAAACCAAGAGTATGTCTCATGATTTGATTTAATCTTGTACCTTTTTTAATTTCTTCTTTTACATACTCAATTAGTTTCTCAACAACTTCTTGTCTTGTTAAAACTTCACTATTATTAAAAATTTGGTTCTCAATATCTGCTAACATGTAAGGGGAATGATAAATTGACCTTCCGATCATAACACCATCTACATTATCTAAATGTTCTTTGATTTGATCAGTAGACGTTATGCCTCCATTAATTATTATTTCTAAATCTTTAAAATCTTTTTTTAATCTATTTACGTATTCATATTTCAGAGGTGGAATGTTTAAATTTTGTTTAGGTGTAAATTTTCCTAACATTGCTTTTCTGGCATGGATTATAAAGGTTTTAACACCTGTTTCTTTTAAAATATTCACAAAATTATATAAATTTTCGTATTGATCAACATTGTCATATCCAATTCTAGTTTTAACTGTTACAGGAAGTGTTGTTTTTGAAATCATTTCACTTAGACAATCAGCAACAAGATTAGGTTCTTGAATTAAACAAGCCCCAAATCTATTTTTCTGAACTTTTTTACTTGGACAACCTAAATTTAAATTTATTTCATCATAACCAAATTCTTCACCTAAATATGCTGCATTTCCTAATAATTTTGGAGAAGAACCACCAAGTTGCAGAGCAACAGGTTTTTCTCTCATATCAAATTCTAATAGTTTCTTTTTATCTCCTCTATCAATAGCTTCTGAAACAATCATTTCAGTATAGAGAAGAACGTTTTTACTAATAAGTCTTAAGAAAAATCTTTCATGTTTGTCTGTGCAGTCCATCATTGGAGCAACAGAAACAGTTCTATTTAGTCTAAACATATTTTTTGAGTTTGTTTGATATATTAATTTTTTTTTCGTTTACATACTCTTGATGATTTTGCTCAATTTTCCCAAGTTCATATTTGTAATTAACCATAATTCCAAATGATCTTTTAAATCCTACATCAGAAACGTTAGCATTAATTACAATATCATCAATTTCAGCTCCATTTTTTAAATGAAACCTACAAACATCATTAATAGGAAAACCTAGATCATTTTTTTGTACAGCTAAGTAATTTAATGCAAGTTTTGTTAGTAAATCTTTATTATCTATAAATTTTCTATCTCCAATTTTAAGATCTAATGATTTTAAAAACTCAACTTTTACAAAATTATCTTTTTGAACTATTTCACTAATTTTTTCATTTTCTGATGATTTTACCCAATCAGCAAAACCTTGCATTGGTGATAGGGTTCCAAAATTTTTTACATCAGGTAGTTCTTCTTGCAATTCGTATACAACTCTTTTAATTAAAAAATTACCCAATGTAACTCTTGAAAGCCCTTCTTGACAGTTACTAATTGAATAAAAAGTAGCTGTATCATAATCTTCTTTTTTCCCATCATTGGGTCTTGTTAATTCTTGTATCGATTTTGCTAGCCCTTTAGTTAGCGCAATCTCAACAAAAATTATTGGTTCATCTTCTAATGCTGGATGAAAATAAGCAAAAAATCTTCTATTTTCACCTAATCTAATTTTCAATTCATTCATATCTTTCATTGAATGAACTTTTTCATATTTTAATAATTTTTCTAATATTGCAGCTTTAGTATCCCAGGTTATTTTTCTTAATTTTAAAAATCCAGGATTGAACCAATTTTTAAAAATATCAATCAAATCATAATCTAATTCTTTTAATTCAGGATTTTTTAATAAAAACATTTGTAGATCTTCTCTTAAAGAAACAATCTCAGCTGTTCCATTAGGAGCCATGTTTAATCTTATAAACAATTCTTTTCTAATACCTGATGTAATTCTTGATAAATTTAAAATTGATCTACTATTTTTATTTTCTGTATAATCTTTAATGGCATTATCAATATTTGCTGTATCAGGTTTATATTTTTCATTTACTTGAAGTAAGAATTTTAATTTATCTTCATGAGATAAGTTATGATATCTAAAGAGAATATCCCTTGCTAATGTAATTCCAAATGCTGCTCCTTTAGATGATAGCAGGTCATCACATAGCTCAATTAAATCTCTTTTTTTAGAGAATTTTTTTAATGATTTTTTCTCTAAAATTTTTTGACCAGCATCAGCAATGGTCTCGAATATTCTTTTTATATTTAACATGGTGTTTTTTATATATTAAAAACCTAAACTTTTACCCATTATTTTGTCAGGTAGCCAAGTTACAATCTCAGGAAAAATGCATAAAATAAGTATAGCTAAAGCCATAATTATCATAAATGGTATAGATCCCTTTAAAATTTCTGACAAACTAACATCTGGTGTTATACCTTTAATTATATAAAGGTTTAATCCAACAGGTGGAGTAATAAGACCAATTTCCATATTAATTGTAAATACAATTGCAAACCAGTAAGGATCAAATCCCAGTTGAGTTATAACTGGCAATAATATTGCTGAGGTCATAACAATCACAGCAACTGGAGGTAAAAAGAACCCTGCAATTAACAGAAATATATTTATTAAAATAAACACTACCCATTTATTAGAGCTCATCTCCACCATGCTTTGAGCTAATGATTGAGTTACGTAAAGTTGTGATAATGTAAACGCAAAAAGATAAGAAGCTGCGATGATAAACATTATCATCACACTTTCTTTCATGGAAACTTTAACAATGTTCCATATTTTTTTTGGCTGATAAATTTTGTAGACCACAGCAATCAAAACAAATACTAAAAAAGCTCCAACTCCTGAAGCTTCTGATGGAGTAGCAACACCACCATATAAAACATATAAAACTCCAGCAATGATTGCCAAGAAAGGAAGTATCCTTGGCAGAACTTCAATTTTTTCTTTGAAAGTTGGAGGTGTTCTATTCTTTAGAGCTTTAGCTGAGTCTTTATCAATAAAGTAACTGTGTATCAGTGCCCAGATAGCGAACATACCTGCAAGCATAAATCCAGGTATCAACCCGCTTAAAAATAATCTTCCAATTGATGTTCCAGTTGCAATTCCATATACAATTAAAACAATACTTGGAGGAATTAATACTCCTAAAGTTCCACCAGCTGCTATAGTTCCTGTTGCAATTTGATCTGAATATCCTCTTTTTCTCATTTCAGGAATTCCCATAGTACCAATTGCAGCACAGGTTGCGGGACTTGATCCACTTAATGCAGCAAAGATTGAACAAGCTCCTATATTAGAAATAACTAAACCTCCAGGTACTCTCCATAGCCATCTATCCAATCCTGTATATAAATCTTTTCCTGCTGGAGAATTTGCAACTGCCATCCCCATTAATATAAACATTGGTATTGAGAGAAGAACAAATGAATTTAAGCCTGCATAGAAAGTTTCAGCAAAAACATCTAACATTTGAAAACCTTCAAAAGCAACTAAAAGAGCGATTGATACAAAGCTTAAACCAAAAGCAATTGGTATACCGGAAAATAATACTATCAAAGTAAAAACAGCAACGATTATTGCAATTATTAATGGATCCATTAGTTAGTATCCTTTTCGTCTGTAAGCTTAATAATTTCTGCTATATATTGTAAAATCATTAATGCAGCACCTATCATCATTGACGAATATGGTACCCACAATGGAGGATCCCAAACCGTTCCTGTTGAGTAATTTTTAGTAAACGCTTCCTCAACCATTAAAAAACCAAAATAGAATAAAATTAAGAAGAATAATAAACTGACTAATGAGGTAAAAATTTTAAGTCTTAAAATATTTTTTTTTGATAAAAAATCGTAAATCCACTCCATGCTTACATGAGCTTTTTCACTTAAAACATATGCACTTCCAATAAATGTTGAAGCAACTAGAAGCATTGTAACTAGCTCAGTTTGCCATGTTATTGCTCTTTGAAAAAAATATCTTTCAAAAACTAATTCTACAATTACAAGAATTGATAACAGTAAAGCTAGAACAGCAAAAGCTCCACAAGCTCTTGCAACATAATCACAGAATTTTAAGTACTTTTCTTTCATAAAAAAACCCCTACTTACAGATAATAAATAGGGGTTCTTTATATATTATTTTATTTAACTGCTAAAGCCATTTCCATTAGCTTATCGCCACCTGGAACTTTTTCAGCAAAAGCTTTGTGAGATGATTTTATTGCAATATCAACCCATGCAGCATGATCATCAGCATCCATATACACTAATTTAACACCTGCAGCTTTGTATGCTTCCTCAAACTTTTTATCTAAGTTTTCTACTTGAGCTGTCATATATTTCTCAGCAACTTTTCCTGCTTTCATTAAAGCCACTTGCTGGCTTGAATTTAATGCATTGTAGCTTTTCTTAGACATTAAAATTGGCTCATACATAAACCATAAACCAAATTTTCCTGGAGGAGTTGCACATTTTACTTGTTCGTAAATTTTGTAACTTACAAAACTTCCTGAACTAGTATTTGCACCTGTTAATACACCAGTTTGTAATCCAGTATAAATTTCAGATGACGGCATACTTTGAATACCTGCACCAGCAGCTTCTAACATTTGGTTGAAAGCTTTTCCTGCAGCTCTCATCACTTGTCCTTTAGCATCACTTGGATTTTTGATACATTTAGTTTTTGATGCGAAACCACCACCTAACCATGCATCAGATAGTACTACAACACCAGCATCACTGATTATTTTTTTAATCTCAGTCATCATTGGACCTTTATTAAATCTCAATGCATGCTCATGATTTTTTACAGTTCCTGGCATTAATGTAGCATCAAACTCTGGATGGAATTTTGATGCATAAGCTAATGGGAAAGCAGAAATATCTAATTGACCTGTAGTCATAGGTTTCCACTGTTCTTTTGGCTTATAAAGTGACTTAGCTGGATAAATTCTAATTTCTAAATCAACGTTTGCTTTTTTTACTTCATCAGCAATAATTTGTACCATTTCATGACGTGGATCAAAAGAGCCATCAGCTCTTGGTGTACCTGGCCATTGGTGACTTGCTTTTAATGTAACTGCGTATGCAGATCCTACTATTGAAAAAGCTATAATTATTGAAGACAAATATAATGTTATTTTTCTTAACATAGTTTTCCCCTTTTTATTTATAATGATGATATTAAATTGAACTTGAGCAGAAGAGTCAATATAAGGAAATGACATACTTATTATTATGGATGGTCCTTTAAAAAATTTATTAGTTGTTGATCTTACTAGGGTTTTAGTAGGTCCATACTGTACAATGATTTTATCTGATCTCGGTGCACGTGTAATTAAAGTAGAAGCACCAGAAATTGGTGACGATTCAAGAAAGTTTGGGCCTTTTGTAAAAGACTATTCAGCATATTTTATGTCATTGAATAGAGGAAAAGAAAGTATTGCTCTTAATCTAAAAAATGAAGATGATAAAAAAATCTTTGATAAAATTTTAGCAAAGGCAGATATTTTAGTAGAAAATTTTAAACCAGGTACTTTAGAAAAATGGGGATATGGTTGGAAAGATGTAAGCAAAAAATATCCAAAATTAATATATGCATCTGCATCTGGTTTCGGTCAAACCGGACCTTTAAAAGAATTACCCGCTTATGACATGGTTGTTCAGGGAATGGGTGGACTGATGAGTGTTACAGGTCATCCAAATAGTGAACCAACAAGAGTTGGAACATCAATTGGCGATATTACAGCGGGACTTTTTACTGCAATTGGAATTAATGCAGCTTTGTATGATAGACAAAAAACAGGCAAGGGAATGTTTATAGATGTTTCAATGTTAGACTGCCAAATTGCGATTTTAGAAAATGCAATTGCAAGATATTTATCTAAAAATGAAATTCCTAAACCGATGGGATCTAGACATCCTTCAATCGCTCCGTTTGAGGCATTTAAAACAAAAGATAGTTATATAATTATTGCTGCAGGTAACGATAAATTATATGAAAAACTTTGTGAAGTATTAGGAATACCTGAAATGGTCAGTGATAAAAGATTTAATACCAATTCACTAAGATGTGAAAATATGAATGAACTAAAATCAATTTTTGAGGATAAACTTTCTTCAAAAAATACTTCTGAATGGATAAGTGAAATGGAAAAATTAAAGATACCTTGTGGACCGATATTTAATATTAAAGAAGCAGTAGAAAATCCTCAAGTCGAAGCAAGAAACATGATTGTTAAAGCCTATCATAAAGTGGTTGGTGATTTTAGATTAGCAGGTAATCCAATAAAAATGTCTTCATACGAAGATAAAAGTACTAGAGGGGACATTCCTGATCTTGATGAACACAGGAAACAGATATTAAAAGAGTTTTCTTAATTAAGAATTATTTTCTTCGTCGCTTGCGTTATCTGAAACTTGTTCTTCTGCATCTGAAACTTGATCTAGTGAAACGTCATCATTCTCTTCAGCATCACTTGGAGCTTCTACATTAACATCAGTTTGAGCTGATGGTGATAGTTCAGCAAGATCTTCTTTTGAAACTTGAATTTTTTCAGGGATTTTTCTAGCTCTTTTAGAAGGAAGAATTGGTACACCACTTTTTGATATTTCACCTTTGTACAAATTCTCGAAATCATCACCAATATCTTCATCTTCTTCAGCAGTATCATCAATTTGTTCTACATGTTTTCTTAGTTTGTAAACTGCAGCTTCAGTTAAATCTGGAACTTTAATTGTCTCTTCAGCTATTTCTCTTAAAGCAATAACTGTGTGCTTGTCGTTATCTCTATCTAATGTAGGTTCAATTCCTGAATTAAGTTGAGTAGCTCTTTCTTTAGCAACCAAAACTAATTCATAAGGGCTATCTACTTTGTCTATACAGTCTTCTACGGTAACTCTTGCCATGGGCGATTAAATATACTCCAAGATCAACAAAATCAAGTATTTTTACACTAAAATTGGATTTAATTTTTTTCTAACTAAAAAAAGAAGGATAAAAGAAATAAGTATATAAAGTGCGGATATTATAGCTATTTTCTCAATTGAAAATCCAATATCAATTAAAATTCCAAAAAGAGCTGTTCCAAAAGCTGTTGAAAAAACCATAAGAGCAGTGGTCAAAGCTTTAATAGATCCAATATGTTTTACTCCATAAACTTCAGCCCAAGTAGAAGAACCCAAAACGTTTGCTAAACCGTTTGATATTCCGATTAAACCTAAAAATATAAATGCAGTAAATTGCGCATCAAAATAAATAATTACAAAAGTCGATAGAAATAAAGGAATATTCATAAAAATTAAAAGTTTTCGACTTGTGAATTTATCAATCAAAAAACCAGATATTAAAAGCGTAATTACTGAAAATACTGAATAAGACATAAAAGACTGAGCAATTACAAATGGTCCCCAGTTTTTTGACTCAGTAATAAATGATTGGTAAACAAATACACCAGTTGCAATCCAGGGCATGGCCAGCATATTCATGCTTACTATATAAAATTTATAATCTTTTATTACTTCAATTCTTTTCCATTGCTTAATATTTTCCTCTTTAAATCCTTCACCTTCAGTGCTTTCTCTTGTATCAAGTTTAACAGTTCGAACTAAAAAGAATGATGCTATCGGTAAAAATATTAAAATTAATATTGCAATAACAGTCCAAATATTTTGCCAGGTTGTTAATGACAACAAAAATACCATTAAAACAGGTAAAATAAATTCAGCACTAGATAAACCAAACCAGCAAATACTTAATGCTCTACCCCTAGATTTTGTAAAATATCTTGAAACTGTTGTTGTTGCAGTATGAGACATCATTCCTTGACCTGAAAATCTCATTAAAAAAATTGCAATGAATAAAAAAACTATAGATGAAATTTTTGAAAAGAAAAAACAAGAAAACGATAAAAGTAATGTTACATAGATTGCAAATCGGAAAATATTTATATCATCAATTTTTTTTCCAACCCATATAAGTAGTAAACTACTGCACAATGTTGCTGATGCATATATTGAGCCAAATTGTCCATGAGTAATTGATAGTGACTCTCTTATACTTGTATTGAATATTCCAAGAAAAAAACTCTGTCCAAAACTTGAAAAAAATGTAAATATAAAACCAAATACAATTACTTTTAAACTTAAATTTTTAAACATAAAAAAATATGACTTCTAAAGTTGCTTTCATAGGTCTTGGTGTAATGGGTTATCCAATGGCAGGATATATATCAAAAGCGGGACATAATGTAACTGTTTTTAACAGAACTAAATCAAAAGCAGAAAAGTGGATTGGTGAATACAAAGGTAATATGGCTGATACACCATCTAAAGCTGCTGAAGATGCTGATTTTATTTTTACGTGTGTTGGGAATGATGATGATTTGAGACAAGTCTCTTTAGGTGATAATGGATTATTTCATAATGCCAAAAAAGGATGTGTATATATAGATAATTCAACAGTATCAGCTGAAATTTCTAGAGAACTTTATAAAGCTGCAAAAGATAAAGGATTTGGTTTTTTAGATGCTCCTATATCAGGAGGACAATCAGGCGCTGAAGGTGGGATATTAACTGTCATGGTTGGTGGCGATGAAAATGATTTTAAAAAAGCAGAGCCAATAATTGATTGTTATAGTAAAAAAGTAACTTTGATCGGACCATCAGGCAGTGGACAACTAACTAAGATGGTTAATCAAATGTGTATAGGAGGTTTGGTTCAAGGTTTATCGGAAGCTGTAAATTTTGGAATTAACGCAGGTTTAGATATGGATAAAGTTATGGAAACTATTTCTAAAGGTGCAGCTCAATCTTGGCAAATGGAAAATAGATATAAAACTATGGTAGCAGATAAATTTGATTATGGTTTTGCTGTAGATTGGATGAGAAAAGATTTAAAAATTTGTATTGAAGAAGCAAAAAGAAATGGTTCACCTGTACCAGTAACTGAAATTGTTGATGGTTATTATGCAGAAGTTCAAAAAATGGGTGGAAACCGTTGGGATAGCTCAAGTTTAATAGCTAGATTAAAAAAGAAAAAGTAACTGTGTCTACCACTGTTCCCTACTACGAGGATTTTTCAGAAATTAAAAAAAAAATTTGGTTAATGCTAACTGATGCGGTTACTAATAGATCATCTCCTTTTAGAATACCTGTTTTTTCGTGTGGAAGTGAGAACGATATCGAAAGTAGAATTGTTGTTCTTAGAAAATCAGATGAACAAAATAATTTAGTACAATTCCACAGTGATATTAGATCTGATAAAATTAAAATCTTAGAAAAAAATCCTAATTCATCTTTGTTATTTTATGATAAAGATGAAAAAATTCAGGTTAGATTAAAAGTTGAAGCAATTATTAATCACAATAATTATATAACAAAACAATCTTGGGAAAAAACTCAACATATAAGTCGTAAATGTTATTTAGTAGATAATGGACCAGGTACAGAGACTGATATTCCAACATCTGGTTTAAAACCTGAATTAGATAATTTTGATTACACAAAAGAACAAAGTGAAGAAGGATATAAAAACTTTACTGTTATACAGTGTAAAATTAAATCTATGGAATGGCTATATTTAGCTGCAAAAGGTCATAGAAGAGCTAGATTTGATATTAATAGTAGTAAAGATACTTGGTTGGTACCGTAATGAAAAAATATGAAGCTATGGTTTTGTCATGTATGGATCCAAGGTTTCAGCTAAAAGTTTTTAATTATTTAAAAAAAAAGAAATTAACTGGAAAATATAGCTCATTTACTATTGCTGGAGCAGCCGTTGGTGTAACTTCTAAAAAATTTAAAAAATGGCAATCAACCTTTTTGGATAATTTATCAACTTCAATAAAGTTACATAATATAAGTAAATTAATAGTAATTAATCACGAAGATTGTGGTGCAGCTAAAATAGTAAATGGAAAAAAAGAATTTAGTTCGCTTGTAGAAAATAAAATTCATAAAGACTCATTTCAAAAAATTAAAGCAATTTTAAACAAAAGATTTCCTAAATTAAAACTATCTTTTAAAATATTAAAACTAAGTGATAAATAATAAATTTTTACAAGATTATTCTTTCCATTTTTTAAACCAATCTTCTTTGGCATACTCAGTTAATTTATAAGTACACCATTCATTTTTTCGTCCTTTATGCAATTTTTTATGAGTATATCTTTCTGGAATTTGATAATTTCCAGGAGGATTGCCTCTTTTCTTTTGACCTAAAGCACATGCAATTTGAAGTGGATCAAATGGATTATCTGAGGTTGGAGTTAAATAAACAGAGTCTTTTAAATCTGGACAAGTTGGATCATTATGATCGTAAACTCCTTTTCCAAATTTTTTTGAAAGATTTTGACTAAGAATACCAGTACTTAAATGTGCTCCATTTTTAACTCCTTTAGTACAAGGCATAGCAAAACCATTGCCATGAAGTAATTCATGAATTGAAATTTTAGTAATTTGACCTGATGCTCTTTTTATAAACAAGTATCCATGATGAGGCCCCATTTGACCTCCATCTCCGCTTGCCGCATCTGTAAATGAGAAATATAATTTTTTTGGATTATTAAATCCTTGTTTTTGCAAGTAATAATCTGGATAATTAACATTCCATCCACCTTTTCTAGCTTTACGATCCATTCTTACAAATGAGATATCTAGTTTGCCATCTTGTCGATAATCAAATTTTAATCTTTGATTATTGCCAGTCATTTTAAAAAATAAATCATCTATTTTTTTGACTTCTTTTTCTATCCAGCCATTTATGTCTCTTTCATTATCTTTTGTTTTTTTTGCAAGAAAATAAATAAAATGAATTTGATAATCATCATTTACATCTGGTTGATCTTCAAAGAATCTTCCTGGTTTTTCATCTGATGCTAATAATGACGAACTAAATAATGTGATTAATAATACTAAGAATATTTTCCTCATAATTCTATTAATTATATTAAGCCCTTAAAAATTATCTAGTTTAATTATTTCTTATTTATAAATATAAAGTAGGTTAATAAAATTGTATTAAGAATACAATAAAATATAATTAAAATTTGAGAAAAGTCTGCTTAAACACATTAATTTAAAAATATTCAAAAAGGTATTCTATAATCAATTCTATATTGAATAATATTAAAGTCAGCTTCATACCCTTCAGTCATGCTTCTATTATGATCGTTATCACAACCTAAAATTAAATTTTCAATTGAGAAACCATATCCTTTAAATAATCCAGAGTTAACAAAAAAACCTAAGTTCGGTGTAACACCAAAGCATTTAACAAAAGTTTCAGCACCCCCTACTCCATATGTTCCTGAAGATTGAGCATAGTTTGTATCGGATTGTAAACCTAAAAAAGTAGATGCATTTATTCCTATGTAAGGTGTAAAATGACTTATTTTATCAAATCTATAACTTGGCCCTATCTCCAAGGCTATACCTCTAAAATTTATGTCTGGAAAATCAGAGACTGAACCGCCATCAAAAGTAATACTTGTATCCACTGTATAATGACGAGCAAAAGAAATACCTGAATTTAAATATAAATTATCATTTAAGTATTTATTAAAATCAATGCTGAAGGAGTAGATTGTATTTAAACTATCATCATTTAAAACTAGTCCTTTTACGTTAGTGCCTGGATTGCCCACCACAGGAGTGTGCATTCCACTAACATTTTCCATAAAACCATTACCACCAGCAATACCTATAGAAATTTCATTTTTTCCTTCAGCAAAGACAAAGTAATGGTTGATGAAAAATATTAAAATAATTTTAAAAAATATTTTATTTAATTTATTTATTTTTATGCAACTAATCATTTATAATTAAATATTCAGAGTCCCTTAATTATTATATTTGTTCCTTCAGAATTATCGAGTCTAATCTGTTTGATAGGTTTGTATTCTTCTGAATTATACCATTCCAAAGCTCTCTCATAACTTGGAAATTTTAAAATGATTATTCTTGGAAATTTAGTTTCACCATCAAATATTTGATATTCACCGTTTCTTACTAGAAACTCTCCATCAAATTTTTTTACAATTGGATTAACTTTTTCAATGTACTCTTTGTAATTCTCAGGATTAGTTATTTTTAATTGAGCTATCACATAACCTGAGGGCATTTATTCTCCTTTAATCTTTCTAATTAATACAGTTAGATGGATATGTTTCATAATTTTGATCATCTAAGTATTTGAAACGATTAGTTAAAAATTTATTAATTTTTTCATTATTTTTTTTGGAAATTCTATCTACTTTACACCTTGATGCATACCACCATAATACAGTTTCAGCTAAGTCTTCATTTCCTGGTAATTCCCAAGCATATTCTGAAATATAATACTTATCAGTACTAACAGCATTTAACCATTTTTTCTCGTTAACAGATCCACCCCACCACCAATCGAGTGAAGCGTGAGTTAATTCATGAAACATTAACTCCTCAGTATATTTTTTATTTTCATTTGTAAGATAATCTGTGTGAATTACTACAGTACCTTTTCCTCCTGCCCAGCCTACTTTGCCTTTATGTATAAATATTTCTTTAACATTTTTTTTTAAAAATTTTGGCATTTGCCCGTATATTTTTGCCCATTTAATTGCTTGTTTTTTTGCCTTTTTATTTGTTTTAAATTCATCATTAACATTTATTAATATATCCTTACTATTTTCAAAACTTGCGTTAAAGACAAAAACTGTAAAACTACTTTTACCCCAACCATCTTTCGTGTATTTGTTTGATAAGGTTCTCTTATCGTAACCCAGTACTTTTTTTTTCTCTAAAAATGATAAATTTATAAAATTACTAGGGTCTTTTTTATTTATTATGTCTCCATCTTTCCACTCACTACCACCTTTAAAAATAAAATTTTTGCTTAAACTTATAGTTTTTACAGGTTTGTCCATATCCCATATTGCAACTTGTTTTACACCATCGTTCCAAATCATTGTTCCTTCACCATGTCTATTATTATTTTTCCATTCACCGGTATAAACACCTCCGCCACTACTATAAAAATATTTACCTTGTCCAGTTCTTTGACCATTTGACCAATCACCTTCATATTTATCCCCATTAGGCCATTTAAAAGTTCCTTTTCCATTATCACAATTACCTTCAACACAACCTATTGCAATTCCACTCGAGTCTCTCTCGATTAAATTTCCATTTTTCCACTCTCCAGATTGTGTTGTGCCGTTTGCGAATATAAAGGTTCCTTGCCCATCAGCTTGTCCATTTTTTCTTCCACCTATGTATTTATCTCCATTTGCCCAAGTAACTGTTCCTTGACCATCCTGTAAACCAAACTTCCAATCACCAATATATTTTGTTCCATCAACCCATTTAAAAGTACCTAAACCATGAGGTTTTTCATTTTTCCATTCTCCATTGTATTGATCTCCATTTGGCCATTTAAAAGTTCCTTTTCCATTGATGCAATTACCTTTTATGCAGCCAGTCTTTAGTGCTGTTTTATTTTCTAAAAATTTTTTTTTGCCAATTGCAAAGAGTTTACACTCACCATTTATTTCTTTTTCTTTTCTGTGTTTTTCACAATCATTAAATCCATCTTGCTTCTCTGTTCCACGTCCATACTCACATCTTCCATCATTCCCAACTACTACAAAAAGATGATCATTAGAACCTTGATTTAAAAGGTCTGTATAAACTTCATCAACAATCCAATCACATATTTTTTGATTTTCTGCATTAGAAGTTTCGCACCATATAAAAATAAAAAATATGGTTGCTAATATTTTTTTCATTTAAAATATTGATTTTGAATATCGTTTCCAATTATCTTGGTAATGTTTAGCGTTTTCTGTTATTTTTCCTATCTCCTCATCAGTAAGTTTTCTAACTACTCTTCCTGGTGCTCCTACTACTAGTGAGTTATCTGGAATTTCTTTGTTTTCAGTTATTAATGCTTTAGCACCAATGATGCAGTTTTTGCCAATTTTCGCATTATTTAAAATGACAGCCCCAATACCAATTAAACTATTATCTCCAATCGTACATCCATGAAGCATAACGATATGACCAATTGTTACGTCTTTACCTATTCTTAATGGGCAGCCTGGGTCAGTATGTAGAACGCTACCATCTTGAACATTTGAACCTTCTCCAACATAAATATTTTCATTATCCCCTCTAATTACAGCATTAAACCAAACGCTAGAGTTTTTTTCTAGAGTGACATCTCCTATTATAGTTGCATTTGGTGCTACCCAATTTTCGCCAGAGTTTTTTGGTTTTTTATCTTTTAAATCATAAAACATAATTTATATATTATTACATTATGCCTATTAAAACACCAGTATGTGATTTTGGAAAAAAAGCAGAAAACTTTGAATTAGAATCTACAGAGAACAAATTAATATCATTAAATGATATCAAAGGTGAAAATGGGACGTTGATAATGTTTATCTGTAATCATTGTCCTTATGTAAAAGCAATTATAAAAGATGTGGTGGAGGATTGTGCTAAGCTTAATGATTTAGGAGTAAATTCAGTTGCAATATGCTCTAATGATCCAGTCAATTATCCAGAAGACTCATTTGAAAAAATGATTGAATTTGCAATTAAACATAAATTTAATTTTCCTTATCTGGTTGATGAAACACAAGACATTGCAAGAAAATATGATGCTGTATGTACTCCTGATTTTTTTGGTTATGATAAAGATTTTGGTCTTCAATATAGAGGAAGAATAAGAGAATTAAGGGAACTAAAACCTGTAAGATCTGGAGATAGTGATTTATTTATTGCTATGAAACAAATTTCAGAGACAGGTAAAGGTCCTGAAGAACAATTCCCAAGTATGGGTTGTGGTATAAAGTGGACATCTAATTAATGTATTTAATATTAACTAGAACTTTCCCTCCTGAAGTTGGTGGTATGCAAAATCTAATGTGGGGATTGGCAAGATCTTTATCAAAAATTGATATGATTAAAGTTTTTGCTGATTATCACGAAGATCATAAAAAATTTGATGATAAAGTTTCATTCACAATTGAAAGAGTTAGTGGAGTTAAATTATTAAGAAAATATAGAAAATCTCTACTAATAAATGAATATTTAAATGAAAACAAAAATGTAAATTGTATCATTGCAGATCACTGGAAAAGCTTGGAACTTATAAAATCCCCAAAAAAGAGAATATGTTTAATTCATTCTAAAGAAATTAATCACCCTAAAGGATCTAGATTAAACAAAAAAGTTTTAGAAGTTTTAAATAATGTTGACCATGTGGTGGCAAACTCAAACTTTACGAAAAGTTTAGCGGTTAGTCTTGGAGTTGAAGAAAAAAGATTAATAGTCATAAATCCAGGTGTAGATCCCGTTGAGGAAATTCCAAAAGATGACCTTAAACAAGCAGAAGAAATACTAAAAGGAAAAAAACAAAGGCTAATTACTGTTTCTAGATTTGACAAAAGAAAAAATCACGAAAAAGTTATAATGGCTATTCGGAATTTAAAAGAGAAATATCCTGATATTACTTACACTTGTATAGGATACGGAGATGAAGAAGAAAATTTGAAAAAATTAGTTATAGAACTAAATCTTGATAAATATGTAGTTTTTTTAAGTGATATCTCTAATGAATTAAAAAATGCACTAATAGCAAAATCCAATATTTTTATTATGCCATCTGTAATTCACAAAACTTCAGTTGAGGGCTTTGGTATTTCTTTCATTGAGGCTGCACAATATGGGATACCGTCTATTGGTGGCAAAGATGGTGGAGCTTCTGATGCAATTGTTCATAATAAAACGGGGTTACTTTGCGATGGCAACAGTCTAGATGAAATTTATTCAAGTATAGATAATTTATTTGAGGGAAATAAATATATTGAATTTGGAAAAGAGTGCAAAATACATTCTGAAAATTTTCTTTGGGATAAGATAATTGAAAACTACAAAAGAATCCTATAAAATTGGCTTATGCTCGATAAATTTAATGGAATAATTTATTTAAGTATTTTTATCGTTCATTTTATCGTTTATGCCGTTTACGCTTTTAGAACAGTAGTTGCAACAAAATCATTTTTAGATCAATACAATATAGATCATTCTGCAGCTGTGATGGTTAGATTTTTTGGGGCACCGTTTATTGCATCAATTTTAGTGGCACTTTACATAATGTTAATCAAAGCGGATGGTTTAGCAGGAACATGGGGTTTCTTTACACTAATTTTTGCACAAAACGTTTTATATTTCCTTATTGGAATATATACAATTTATGTCAATAAGCTTGGACATAACGAAAAAACAAATAGTGAAGGTGTTATAGCATCGGGAATTTTAACAGTGCTAAGTGGAATTCTTTGCTACGGTCTAGCTGATAAGATATATATTTAATTTTTTTTTCTAAAAGTTGAAAAAATTTGCCAACCAACAATTGTTACTGTTATCAATAATATTATTAGTGTTATAGGCCTATCCCATAAAAAATTAGGTGACCCATCACTTATTAGAAGTGATCTTCTCAATGTTTCCTCCATTAATCCCCCAAGTACAAAAGCTAATATTAAAGGTGGCATGGGAAAATCATAGAGCCTTAAAAAAGTTGCAACTACAGCAATACCTATCATTAAAAAAATATCAAAATTGTTAAATGACATTAAATATATTCCTGTTACTGAAAAAAATAAAATTAAAGGAATTAAGTAATTTCTAGGCACTGCTAAAATTCTAGCGATATAAGGTATCAAAGGTAAATTTAAAATCAAAAGCACTACCATACCGATGTACATTGACATGATAACTGACCAGAAAATTTCAGGGTTAGTTTGATATAGTCTTGGGCCTGGCTGAATACCAAATCCTAAAAGAGCTCCAAGCATAACTGCAGTTGTACCACTTCCAGGAATTCCTAATGTTAGCAATGGAACAAAAGATCCAGAGCAAGCCGCATTATTTGCTGTCTCTGGTGCTGATAAACCATGAACGCTGCCTTTTCCAAACTTTTGTTTTTCTTCTTCATTTACATAATTTCTTTCCATTCCATATGCTAAGAAAGATGCAATAGTTGCACCTGCTCCAGGTAAAACACCAATTAAGAAACCAAGTATTGAGGACCTAGGTATTGTTTTGGCCATTTTGATGGTTTCTTCTTTATTTACTTTAATCGAACCTAGTTCTGTTAATGAGATTTGTTTAGCAGCTCTGTTTGGATCTTTCCCTCTAAAAATAATCGTTAAAGCTTCACTCATTGCAAATGTGGCCATGACAATTAATACAAAGCTTATTCCGTCAGTTAAGTTCATATTGTTAAAGGTAAATCTTGTTATATCTGATAATGAGTCTTGACCAACTGTTGCTAACATTAATCCTAAAACTACCATCATCATTGCTTTTAAAAATTGTCCTTTAGATGAAAATGCAGAAATTGCAGTTAAACCTAAAATCATTAGTGCAAAATAGTCAGGAGACCTAAAAGCTAAACTTACTTTTGACAAACTAGGGGCTGCAACTAATAAAAATATTGCAGAAATTGTTCCACCTGCAAATGAACTATATGCTGCTATCGCTAAAGCTTTACCAGCTTTACCTTGTTGTGCCATTGGATAACCATCAAAAGCAGTAGCAACAGTTCCTGGAATGCCAGGAGCATTTAATAAAATAGAAGATGTAGATCCTCCAAATACTGCACCGTAGTAAACACCAGCCATTAATATTAAACCCGTTGATGGATCAAAGCCATAAGTAATTGGTATCATTAAAGCAATTGCAGTCATTGGACCAAGTCCAGGTAACATTCCAATTATTGTTCCAGCAAAACAACCCACCATCACCATTAAAATATTCGTTAATGATAGCGCAGTTGATAATCCAATTAGTATTCCTTCGATCATCCCATAACTCCAATGTATTTTAAAAACGGATCACGAAGGTAAATATTTAGTAAACCATGTAACAAATACATAAATGCAGCCACAAATGGGAAAGATAAAATAAACATCAACCCCCATCTTCTCTCACCTAAGAAATAGTAAGACGCAAAAAGAAATAAAGAAGTTGATATAAAATATCCAATTTTTAAAATTACAGCTGCATATATTAGTGAGATAATTATTAGATAGATAATGCTTTTATAATCTAAGTGTTTATGATTTACCTCTGTAGTAGCTTTATCAGGTAAAATTATTTTTAAACTCGATAAAATTATTCCTGCCCAACCTAAGTATATTGGAAAAGTCCTAGCATTAAATGGTGCATTCTCATCAAATGCAAATACTTGAATGTTGTAAGCTGTGTATAGATAAAATACCGATAAAACAAAAAAAAGCAGTGAGATAAATTTTGTAGGACTTATTCTCACTGCTTTACATTCTTTAATAATCTATAAAGATTATATTACTCCAAGTTTTTTCATCAGAGCTGTCATTTCAACCGTTTGTTTTTCTAAGAACGCATCAAATTTAGAACCTGGGTTATAAATATTTACCCATGCATTTCTTTTTCTAACAGCTTCCCACTCTGGTGTCTTTTGAACATCACCAAGCATTTTAGAGATTTTGTTGTAGTCACTCATACTCATGCTTTTTGGCGCAAAGAAACCTCTCCAGTTAACAAACTGAACATCATATCCTTGCTCTTTTAATGTTGGAGCTTCTGGTGCATCACCTACTCTCTCAGGAGCAGTGATACCAATTATTCTTACTTGATCTCTAGCACCCATTACTTCACCTAAACCAGTTGAAAGTATTTGAGTTTCTCCAGATAAAAGTCCAGCAAGTGCTTTTCCACCAGCATCATATGGAACATAAATCACATCGTTTGGATTTGCTCCAGCTGCTTGGAAAGCTAACGCACCAATTAA
This sequence comes from uncultured Pelagibacteraceae bacterium, assembly GCA_902577875.1. Classification (GTDB taxonomy): domain Bacteria; phylum Pseudomonadota; class Alphaproteobacteria; order Pelagibacterales; family Pelagibacteraceae; genus Pelagibacter. The sequence goes on from CACHAX010000007.1 coordinate 21,107, forward strand.
GTGGTCCATGCTTCCTCTTACAGATCCACCAGCCATTTTAATTGATTTTGGATCTTTTTGATATTGATCAACTGCATCTTTGAAGTTTTTGATTGTTGAATTTTTTGCTACAACTATTGCACCATAATCTCCAATTACACCTGCAATTGGTTTAACATCTTTATAAGATAATGTACCAGTTCCTTTAACATAACCTTTGTGTCTTGTAATAGATCTTAACACCAATGGTGTTGACTGAACTAAAACTGTATCTTTTGGAGCGTTATTGATTAGGTAAGCTAAAGCTTTACCACCCCCACCACCTGACATATTTTCAAATGATGCACTTTTCAAAAAACCAGCTTTTGTTAATGCTTCTCCAGTACCTCTAGCAGTTCCATCCCAACCACCACCAGCACCGCCGCCAATTAAAAAATGTAATTTTTCAACTGCGAATGAACTTGTTGATGAAAACAGAAGGAAAGCAGAGAATAAAACTGAAATAAAAGTTTTAATTAGTTTCATTATTTCCTCTCTTATTATATTTATGAATTCATCATTAAACATAAGTTATAAATTTTAGTCAATGCTCAAATATAATCTTTCAAAAAATATTAAAGAATATTTCTTAGCTTTAATAGGTAGTTATAGGGCTCTTTTTATAGGACTTATCGGTGGATACCTAGGCACATTAATTAATTTACCTTTACCATGGTTATTGGGCTCTTTAGGTTTGAATTTATGTTTTGCTTTCACTAATTTTAAAATAATATTTCCAACTAAATTATTAAATCCTATATTTTTGATAGTTGGTATAATTCTTGGTGGAACTTTAAACGTAACACTTTTGTATAAAATTCATTTATGGATTTTTTCATCTTTAGCGATGTTAATCTGTACAATAGTCAGCACTATTCTTGCCAGTTATTATTTTTTTAAAGTTTGTAAATTTAGTAAATTCATTTCAGTTTTGGCAGCTCTTCCAGGTGCATTTGTTCCAATATCTGCTGCATTATTAGAATTTGGTAAAAGTAAAAATGATAAAGGTGTTTTGATCCCTCAGGCTACTAGAGTTATATTTATCGTAAGTTTTGTTCCTATTTTTTTTATAAATAATTTAGGGTTCTCTGAAATGGCAGGTTACAATTATCAAAATATCTATAACGGAAGATATTTTTTAGAAATATTATTTTTATTAATAATCTGTTTCATTTTTGCAAACATTTTAAAAAATTATAAAATTCCATCACCTACTTTAGTTGGTGCGATGGCTTTATCTGGTACTTTTTATACGTTTGAAATAATTAATGCTAGATTCCCAGATGCATTTATAAATATTGCATTTATATTTCTTGGAACAGCTTTGGGCACAAGATTAAATGGATTAAAAATTAAAGAATTATTATTTTTTATATTTCATGGAATAATTGTTAGTTCAATTTTAGTTGTTGTTGCAATGATAACTGCTTATTTACTCACTTATATAGGGTTTGAATTTATCCCAACTTTTTTAGGTTTTGCTCCTGGAGGAATTCATGAAATGGTTGTTATTAGTGTTGCTTACAACATTGATCCAATATTTGTGAGCTACCATCATTTTTTAAGAATTTTTATAATAGTTTTATTTTTACCTTTTTTATTATCAAAATTTAGAAAAACTAATTAATTGCTTCTTGCATTCTTTGGAATACTTTATCTGCTGAAAGTTTAGTTAAATCCGAAACTTGAATTGCTTTAAAATGTTCTCGTTCAATACTTACCTTTTGGGCAGTAGTGTGGGATCCAAATAAAACTAACCCTTTTACATTTAAATGTGCTGCCATATGTGCTGGGCCAGTATCATTTGATATAACAAAATAACTATCTTTTATTAATGATGAAAGTTGTGAAATATTGAGAGCTTTATCATTATCTAAAATAATATTAGCATCAATATTATTAGCTAATTTGATTTCATTTGGGCCTGGAGCAATTAAAATTTGGATTTCATCTTTAAAATAAGATTTAATTTTTTTTATCAATTCATTGTAATACGGCCATCTTTTTACAGTTAAATGAGATGATGAAAAAGGGAATAAAATTATATATTTGTTTAAATTATAATTTTTTTTGATTTCTGAAATATTTTCGCAGCTCCAAGAAAAGTCTGGTTTAGTTACTTTATTGGTTTTAATTCCAGAAACATTCAATTGATGTTCAAAACGATTTAGGACTGTATCTTTATCATAATCATTCTTACTAGTTCCTTCGGGAAGTGTTGTTTCTGTTGACGACCAAACATCTGATGTAGCTTTTGGAAAGAGAACTTTTTTATAAAAACCAGTTCTTTTAGAATTTTGAAGGTCATATACTTTAACAAATTTATGTTTTTTTATTTTTCTCATTAACAAATATAAATAAATTAAGTTAAATCGAGAGAGACGTTTATCTAAAATAACATCAGTTATATTTGGATTTTTTTTTAATAAATCATAATAAGGTTTGGTTGATAATATATAAAGATCATCATTTGGATGATTATCAGATATATCTTGAATTGCACCACTTGCCTGGGCTATATCACCTAAAGATCCATGTTTTATAATAAGTATATTAGACATATTTTTAACAACTTAACATAATATTAATTTATATGAATAAAATTTTAGTAGAAGTATCAGTTGGAGAATTGCTGGATAAAATTTCAATTTTAGAAATTAAATCAGAAAAAATTAAAGATCCTGAGAAACTAAACTTTATAAATGATGAATATAAAATTTTAAAAAATCAATTAAATACAAATATTAAAAATTACAGTGAAATCGAAAGTTTATATAACTCACTAAAAGAAATTAATTCAAAGCTTTGGATAATAGAAGATGATAAAAGATTATGTGAAAAAAATTCTGATTTTGGTGAAAAATTCATAAAATTATCAAGAGATGTTCACTTCCTGAATGACGAAAGGGCAAAATTAAAATTAGAAATTAATAATAAAACTGGTTCTAAAATTAAAGAAATTAAAGAATACACCAAATATTAGTTTTATTCCCAGTCAAATCTCTGAAAAGAGTCAAATATCTTGAAAATACCTTGTGACCATTGATTACAAACTTTTGAAAATTCAGGGTCATTCATATTTAGACATTTAAGTGATGCTATTTTGATTTCATCTTTTTTGATAACAGCAAAGTCTATTGGTGGACCGACTGTTAAATCACTTTTTAATGTTGAGTCCATTGATATCAGTGCACATCTTGATGCATCACCAATTGAAACTTTTGGTGTGATTACTCTATCTAAAATAGGTTTTCCATATTTCACTTCACCTATAACTAAATATGGTTTGCTATCTGCTGGACGAATGTAATTGCCCTGAGGATAAACTAAATATAATTCAGGAGGTTGATCTTTTATTTGACCACCAACAATAAATGTTGAACCAAGTAAAACACTATCAGTATTTATTCCTTGTGGAGATGAATGTTCAATATTGAGAGACCCTATGTAGGATGCAATTTGCTCAAAATCACTACAGGTATTTAAATTCATAATACCTGTTTCGCTTTTTAAATCTTTTTTTATTGAATTATAAACTGCTTGAGAAGTTCCAAGATTTCCTGATGTAACAATTACTATTGTTCTATCTCCAACATCGTGCGTTAACATTTTAGAATATATATTTACATTGTCCAATCCAGCATTTGTTCTGGAGTCTGATGCAAAAACTAGTCCTGTCTCAGTTTTAATGCCAATACAATAAGTCATAATAAGTTAAATGTTTAAATTATATGTGATTACAATAAAACCCATTTATTTCATATCAGATATCGAATTTAATCATTTGCTTATTTAACTCTTATGTAAAAAAATTAAGTTAATATGTCTGATTTCTGGAAAAATTATGATTCAAAATCAACTTTTGATGGATATATCAGTAAAGAGAAGAAGTTGAGAAGTCATGCTAAAATCATTGCAGGTATACTTGAAAAATATGGAAAAAAAAAATTACAAGAAATAGAAAAAAATTGTCAAAGCACAATAAGCGCTAGAGGAATAAATTTTAGAGTTTATGCTGCAAACAATAGAGCTGAAGAGAAAAAATGGCCTTTAGACATCATTCCTAGAATTATACCAAAAAGTCAGTGGTTAAAGGTTGCAAAAGGACTTGCACAAAGAGTTAAGGCACTAAATTTATTTATCGATGACGTCTACAATGCAAAAAAAATATTTAAAGACAAAGTAATACCTAAAGAATTAATTTTTAATTCTCCTTTATATTTAAAAGAATGTGAAGGTTTCTCCCCAAAACACAAAGCATGGTCAAATATATCTGGTATTGATCTTATAAAAAATATTGATGGGGATTTTTTAGTTCTTGAAGATAACTTAAGAGTTCCGTCTGGAGTTTCATATATGCTGGAAAATAGAATGGTAATGAGAGATATTTTTCCAGAACTATTTACAAGGTATAAAGTTTCTTCAGTTCATCAATATGCAAATAAATTATATAATTGTATGACAGAGTGTATTCCAAAGAAAACTAATAACCCACACATGGTGTTATTAACACCTGGTATTTATAATTCAGCTTATTTTGAACACTCTTTTTTAGCGGAACAAATGGGAATAGCCTTGGTGGAGGGAAAAGATTTATTTGTTGAAAACGATCATGTTTACATGAAAACCGTCAAAGGTCCCTTGAAGGTAGATTGTATTTATAGACGAATAGATGACAATTTTATGGATCCAAAAGTTTTTTTTAAAGGATCCTTATTAGGTGTGCCTGGTGTTTTCAAATGTTGGAGAAAAGGAAATGTTGGAATAATAAATGCTTTAGGAACTGGAGTTGCAGATGATAAAGCAGTTTATTCTTATGTTAATAAAATGATCATTTACTATTTAGGAGAACAACCAATTATTGATCAAGTTGAAACTCTTCTATGTGGAGATAAAAAAAATAGAGAACACGTTATAGATAATATCTCTAAGTATGTGGTTAAACCTTCAAATGCATCAGGTGGTTACGGAATTATGATTGGTCCAAAAGCCTCTAAAGCTGAAAAAGAAGAAATGATAAAAAATATCAAAAAAAATCCTAGAAATTACATTGCACAACCACTAGAAATTCTTTCTACTGTTCCAACAATCACACCTGAAAACATTGAACCAAGACATTTAGATTTAAGACCTTTTATTTTAACAGGTAAATCAACTTATGTTACAACTGGTGGATTAACTAGAGTTGCTCTAAAAAAAGGTAGTACAATAGTTAATAGTTCTCAAGGTGGTGGATCTAAAGACACATTGATTGTCGATAGTAGGAATTAAATTAAACTTGGAATTATTTTTCTTAAATCCATAGAGAGCTTGGGGTTAATTTTTGAATAAATTATACCCTTTCCTAATTTTTTTAATGCCAAAACTTTCCCATCTGGAGAAATAATCGTTGTATGACCAAACGTTTCTCTTTTAGGGGTGTTTTTACCAGTTTGAGCTGGTGCAAAAATATAACAAAAATTTTCAATCGCTCTTGCTCTTAAAAGTGGTAACCAATGTTTTTGTCCCGTAAACTTTGTGAAAGCTGATGGAACCGCTATAAAACTTAAATTTTTTTTTGATAAATTCCTATAAAGTTCAGGAAACCTCAGATCAAAACAGATTGTAAAACCTATTTTGCCCCAAGGTAAATTGGCAGTGACCAATTTATTTCCTGCTTTAAAAGTTTTACTTTCTTTATGTTGTTCTTTATTTGGAATTTTAACATCAAACATATTAATTTTATCATAATATTTGACAATTTTTCCATTTGGTCCAACCAGTATAGATCTATTTCTGAGTTTATTTTTAACTTTAACGCAAATTGATCCGAGTAAAATCCATTTCTTATATTTTTTTGAAACTTCCCTAATTTTCTTCAAAATTGGATCTTTATTCATTTCATATGAATATTTAAAAAGTGTTTCTCTACTACTAGACATCAAAGAAGAGGTTTCAGGTGTAATAATTAAATCAGATTTATTTTTTATAGCTTGATTTACATATTTAAGAATATCTTTAAAATTATCTTTATAATTTTCTCCACTAGATAATTGTATGCAGGCTATTTTCATGTTTGAAATCCATATTTTTTTTCTAAAAATTTAATAACATTATGAATTATAAAAGTCATAAACAAGTAAATACCTCCTGCCACAATAAATACCTCTACTGGCTTAAACGTTGTTGAAATTATATATTTAGCAACACCAGTTAAGTCCATAAGTGTGACTGTGCTTGCTAGAGATGTTCCTTTAAGCATCAAAATAATTTCATTTCCATAAGCTGGTAAAGATTGTTTTATTGCAATAGGAATTTGTATTTTTGTAAAAATAATTTTTGAAGGTATTCCTAGGCTTCTTCCAGCTTCTAAATATCCAGGTTTTATTGTTTGAAAAGCTGATCTTAATATTTCTGAAGTATAAGCCCCAGTATTTAATGAAAATGCAATTATCGCACACCAGTATGGTTCTTTTAATACTACCCATAAAATTGTTGTTCTTAGGTATTCAATTTGACCTAATCCAAAATATATTATGAAGATTTGTACCAATAGAGGTGTTCCTCTAAAAATATATGAGTATCCATAAGCAAATTTATTAATCAACTTATTATTATTCATTCTCAAGATTGCAAAACCTAATCCAATAAAAAGACCAAGAATTAGAGATACAGATAATAGTTTAAGAGTAATCAAAGTTGCGTTTAACAACTTAGGAAAACTATTAATCATTAATTCAATATCCATTAATAACCTTTGCTATATTTTGTTTCTAATTTGTTTAACAATTGCATACTTAAAAATGTTAGTATTAAGTATAAAACTGCTGCAAACGAGTAAAAAAATAATGGATCTCTAGTTGAGCCAGCCGCAATATAGGATTGTCTCATTATTTCAACCAAACCCGTTACAGATATAAGAGAAGTATCTTTTAATGTAATTTGCCAAACATTACTTAAGTTTGGAATTGCTAGTCTTAGCATTTGAGGCAAAATTATTTTAACGAAGTAAATATATTTATTAAAACCTAAAACTTTAGCAGCTTCGAACTGACCCTTATCAATTGATTGTAGGGCTCCTCTAAATACTTCAGTCGAGTACGCTCCCGATATTATCCCTATTGAAAATGAACCAGTTAAAAAAGCATTAATTTCGATGTAATCATTATAACCAAATATTGAAGCAACAAACATAATTGCTCCACTTCCACCAAAGAAAAATAAATAAATTACTAGTAGCTCAGGTACACCTCTAATAACAGTGGTGTAAGCATTACCAATAGAATTAAGAAATTTGTTATTAGATAATTTTAATGGAGTAAATAAAGCTGCAAATATAAAGCCTATTATCATTGCGGTTATTGAAACCGCAATTGTCATTAAGGTTGCAAAGAATAACTCGTCTCCCCAACCTTTATCACCAAAATATAGAAGTTCCATAATATAGGTGGCTAATTATAGCCACCCATAAATAATTTATTACATAGAAGCGTCAAAACCAAAATGTTTTATAGCAAGCTTACTGATAATACCATCGTCTCTAGCTTTATCAATTGCTGCATTAAAATCATTTAAAAGTTTAGAGTCACCTTTTCTAATACCTACGCCAACACCATTACCAAAATCTCCACCTGCAAATGTTGGTCCAGTTAATACAACTCCTTTACCAGATTTTTCTGCATAATCTGTAAAAGCAACTGCTGCAGCTAGTGCTGCATCTATTCTACCAGCAGATAAATCCAAGTTAACTTCATCTTGAGTTTTGTAAGTTCTTATTTTTACATTACCCATTAAACCAGACTCTAGGAAGTTCTGGTGAATTGTTGCAGTTTGTACACCAATGGTTTTACCTTTAAATGCTTTAGTCAAAACATCTAGTGTTGCTTGTTCATCAGCACTTACGTCAGATAAATTTATAGCTGACATTGTTTTAAGACCTTCGTTTTTTGATCCTTTCATAACAGCTAATGATGCAACTTCATCAGCATAACCTTGAGAAAAGTTTATTGTTTTCATTCTCTCACCAGTTATTGACATTCCAGCCATGATGGCATCAAATTTTCTTGAGACTAAAGCTGGTATCATTCCATCCCAGTCTTGCTCTACAATTGTGCAATCATGATTCATAATTTTGCATAATTCATTTGCTAATTCGACTTCAAAGCCAATCAAATTTCCAGCTGAATCTTTAGAATTCCAAGGCGGATATGCACCTTCAGTTCCTATTTTAATTTGATCTGCAATTGAAGAAATTGTTAGAAATGATGATATTAAAATACCAAGTCCTAATACTTTTAATTTTTTCATTTTTTTCCTCCAAAAATTTTGAAGATTATTTCATAAAATTATTGTTTTAAAAAGAAAAATTAATGATTTATTGACGAGGAAAAATTCCAAGAACAATCAAAACTCGGTATATAAACTCTTGAAAGTTTTGTATTTCCAAAATTTTTGTTAAAAACATTTAACCAATTTTCAACTTGTTTTGGTTTTTTGTCTTGGCTTCCTACTTGAGCAGTAATTACACCTTTGGGTTTTAAAATTCTTTCTAAAGATGACATATTTTTTGCAGCCAAATCTATACAAAATTGATCATCATTTAGATCTACAAATATTTGATCATAAGTGTTGTCTTTGACAGATTTAATACTTTCAAAAGCATCTCCCCAAACACATTTAACTGAATTTTTTTCTGTGGCCTTCTCACCAATTTTACTTAGGTGTTTATCACATACATCCACAACTTCAGGATCTAATTCATACCAATCTATAAAGCCAAAGTTTTGTGAAATGCATTCTCTTGCAACACCACCGTCACCTCCACCAATAATTGCAGCTTTCTCTTTATTCGAATTCAAATTAAGTCCAGAGTTTACAAAAGTTGAACTATATAAATGTTCATCACTTTCAGCTACTTGTATTTCATTATCGATAAATAAAGCTTTTCCAAATTGTTCTAAATCAAGTATTTCAATATATTGACCTACTTTAGATTTAAAATTTTCTAGCACTTTGTTTACGACATATGATTTTTTTAAACCTGGAGAGCTATAATTATCATGATAAAGATCAATAGTATCTCTATTAAATTCTTTAATTATGATATTTGTATGTTCCATCTCGTCTTTTATTATATCTAGAGAAACTTTTGGTGATACTTTTCCACATGTAAAAAAATCAAAGCTTACAATTTCTTTTTCTGGGAAAGTATGAAAACTAATGTGGCTTTCAGCAAGCAAAGCAACCAATGTAAATCCTTGTGGCTCGAATTTATATTTAGAAATTTTTAAAACTGTTACTTTTGCTGCTTTAGCAATTTTATAAACTAACTTTTCATAAAATTCGGGAGTATATTCCTTTTTAGTTCCAACTATATCCAGTGTTATATGTTCCCCAACTTTTTCCATAAGAATCTAATATATATCTTTTTTAACTAACGAAATTTTTTACTTCTTTCAAACAAAAAACTATTATAATAATTTATCGAGGATAAACATTGAAAAACAATTGGTCAGAAAACGAAGCTAAAAAATATATTAAAAAGTATAAGAAATTAGGTCATTCTGAAGATATGGCTTTAAGAGTTTATACAACCAGGCTTCTAGGAAGAAATCCAGAATTGGTCTTGCATGGTGGTGGCAATACTTCAGTTAAAACCAAAATTAAAGATATAGATGGTAAATATTACGATGTCCTTTGCGTAAAAGGCAGCGGATGGGATATGGCTGAAATTGAACCAGCAGGTTTACCAGCTGTTAAATTAAATCCATTGCTAACTATGAAAAAAAAGAAAACTCTCTCTGATGATGACATGGTTGCTTTTCAAAAAAAAAATTTAATAGATACAAAATCTCCCAATCCATCAGTTGAAACTTTTTTACACGCATTTTTACCGTTTAAATTTGTTGATCACACTCATTCTGATGCAATTATGAAAATCACTAATAGACCAAATGGAGAAATCTTATCAAAAAAAATATTTGGTAAAAAAACTGCAATAGTGCCATATGTAATGCCAGGATTTAAATTAGCACAAAAAATAAATGAAGTTTATTCTAAAAATCCAAATATAAATTGTTTGATTTTATTAAACCACGGCATTTTCACATTTGCTGATAATGCAAAAGATGCTTACGGTTTAATGATAAAGTATATATCTGATGCTGAAAAAACTTTAACCAAACTAAAAAAGAAAAAAATAAAACAGATAAAGAAAACTAAATTTAATTTCTCAACTGCAGATATAGCTCCTATATTGAGAGGTCTTTTATCTGAAAAAAATGATAACAAATTTATCTTAAATTTTAAAAAAAATAGTAAGTTAGATTATTTTATTAATGGTAAAGATATAAATAGATACTCAAATGAAGGTACAGCTACCCCTGATCATGTTATAAGAGTTAAACCATTTCCTTTAGTAATATCACCAAAAGTAAACTGTACTTTAGATGAATTTAAAAATTTAGCTGAAAAAAAATTCAAAGAATATCGAAAAAAATATAAAAATTATTTTGAAGCCAATAAGAAAAAAACTAAAGAAAAAAAAGTAATGCTTGATACGTCTCCTAGAGTAATTCTAATTCAGAATTTTGGTTTATTTACAGTAGGAGATACCTTAAAAGCTGCAAAGATTGCAGGAGATTTAACTCAAACAAATGCCAATGTAATTTCAAGTGTTGAAGAGACGTCCAGATATAAATTCTTATCAAAAAAAGACTTATTTGATGTCGAGTATTGGTCCTTAGAACAAGCAAAATTGAACAAAGCAAAAAAAGAATTGCAAGGCAACGTTGTTGTTATCACTGGTAGCACTGGTGAAATTGGTATAGCAACTTATAAATTATTTAAAAAATATGGAGCTGAGGTTGTTTTGCTTGATATTAATAAAAGTAAGATAAATGATTTAAAGAATAAAATAAGCGATCTTTGTATTCAATGTGATGTAACTGACAAACAAAGTGTAAAAAAAGCATTTAGTAAAATTTTGGAAATATACGGAGGTGTAGATATTTTAATATCTAATGCAGGTACTGCTATAGGTGGATCAATTGCAGAAGTTAATGATGAAATACTTCGGAAAAGTTTTGAAGATAATTTTTTCTCACATCAAAATTGTGCTTCAGAGGCTGTAAAAATTATGAAAAAACAAAATATAAATGGATGTTTGTTATTTAATATATCTAAGCAATCAGTTAATCCTGGTAAAAATTTTGGACCATATGGATTGCCTAAGTCTGCGCTTTTAAATTTGTGTAAACAATATGCAGTTGATTATGGACACCTTGGTATTAGATCAAATGGTGTTAATGCTGATAGAATTAGAAGTGGTTTATTAAATGATAAAATGATTAAACAAAGAGCAAAGGCAAGAGAAGTAACCACGGATCAATATATGAGTGGTAATCTACTATTAAGCGAAGTTAAAGCAGATGATGTGGCCAAAGCTTTTTATCATCTTGCAATATCAAAAAAATCAACTGGAGCAGTATTAACCGTAGACGGTGGAAATATTGCAGCTTCTTTAAGATAATTAATTAAATAACTTTTTTAAGCCCTCAGAAGAAGCATCACAAATTCCTTTTTCTGTTATTAATGCAGTAACATATTTAGCAGGTGTTACATCAAAGGCTAAATTTAATGATTTGCTTTTTTTAGGATAAATTAAAACTTTATCAACTTTATTATCTTTGTTAATTCCATCTACATGAGAAAGTTCTTTTGGATCTCTTTCTTCTATTGGAATATCTTTAGAGTTTTTTAAATTCCAATCTATAGTTGAACTTGGTAAAGCAACATAAAAAGGTACCTTATTATCGTGAGCTGCAAGAGCTTTTAAATATGTACCGATTTTATTGCACACATCTCCGTTAGATAATGTCCTATCTGTTCCAACAATACACATATCGACCTGTCCTCTTTGCATTAATATTCCACCTGTATTATCTGCTATAATTGTATTTGGAATTTCTTCTTCATTAAGTTCATATGATGTAAGGTTTGCCCCTTGATTTCTTGGTCTAGTTTCATCTACCCAAACATGTATTGGTATTCCTTTTTTATGCGCATGATAAATAGGAGAAGTTGCTGTTCCCCAATCTATTGTAGCTAACCAACCTGCATTACAATGTGTGAGAATATTTACGGTATCTTTCTTTTTATTATATATATCTTCAATAATATTTAATCCATTTTTACCAATACTTTCACAAAATCCCTCATCTTCTTTACAAATTTCTTTGGCTTCATTGAGCACAACATTAAATAAATCTTCCGGCTCAACAAATGACAACTTGTTATTCATTCTATGAACTGCCCACTGAAGATTTATAGCCGTAGGCCTAGAAGCAACTAATTCTTCCGAACTTTTTTTTATAAAATCTAAACTATTATTTTCTTTTACAGCTAGAACTAATCCAAATGCAGCTGTGCCTCCGATTAATGGAGCACCTCGAACTTCCATTGTTTTGATAGCATTTATGGCATCTTTAACTGAATTTAATTCTTTTATTATAAATTTATGTGGAAGCTTTGTCTGATCTATAATTTTTACAACTTGTTTTTCTTCATCGAACCAAATTGTTTTATATTTAATACCATTAATTTTCATTAAGTAAGAACTCTTCCTGCAATTGTTTTTAATTTATCTTTAGTTTTTTGAGTTCTTTTTTCTGGAGCGGTAATTATTGCTACATCTAAACAATTATTAGTTGGATCATTTGGATCAATGTGATTTTCAAAGTTCTCTATCAGATTTTTAATCATATTTTTAGCTTTTGCTGCATTATCTAAAAGTACTTTTACAACTTGTTGAACATCTACATTTTCATGATCTGGATGCCAACAATCATAATCTGTTACCATCGATACTGAAGCATATCTGATTTCAGCTTCTCTTGCTAGCTTAGCTTCTGGCATATTTGTCATTCCAATAACATCTGCTTTCCAAGATCTATATAGATTTGACTCTGCTAATGTAGAGAATTGTGGGCCTTCCATTACAACATAAGTTCCACCTCTTTGATAAGGTATATTTTCTTTTTTAATGGCATCTTCGCAAGCACTCATCAGCCCACTTGAAGTTGGATGCGCCATTGATACATGCGCAACAATTTCATCATCAAAAAAAGATTTGTTTCTTGCAAAAGTTCTATCAATGAACTGATCAACGATAACAAATTTACCTGGAGGTAGATCTTCTTTTAGAGATCCTACAGCTGAAACAGAAACTATGTCAGTAATACCAAGTTGCTTAAGTGCATCAATATTTGCTCTAAAATTTATTTTTGATGGAGAAATAAAATGACCTTTTCCGTGTCTTGGTAAAAAATAAATTTCTTTATTATTGTATTTAGCTTTTAATATTAAATCTGAGGGTTTTCCCCATGGAGTATTTAAATCTAAAGTTTCTCTATCTTTAAACTCTTCAACGTCATATAAGCCGCTTCCACCAATAATTGCTAATTTATTATTTGCCATAAAATTATTTTGATTATATTTAAGATTTATGGATTTAAAAGAATATATTAGATCAATTCAAGACTATCCTAAAAAGGGAATTCTTTTCAGAGATATAACAACACTTATTAAAAATGAAAAAGCTTTCAAAAAATGTATAGATCAAATTGTTGAAAGATCCAAAAAGTTCCAATTTGATAAAATAGCAGCTGTAGAATCTAGAGGTTTTGTATTTGCTTCTGCTATCTCATACATCTTAGATAAGCCATTTATAATGTTAAGAAAAAAAAATAAACTACCTGCTGAGGTACATTCTGTTGATTTTGAACTAGAATATGGAACAGCTACAATTGAAGTTCACAAAGACTCGTTTAATAAAAACGATAATGTATTAATTATTGATGACTTAATTGCAACAGGAGGTACTGCTGAAGCTGCAGCTAAACTAATAGAAATATCAAAAAGTAATGTTGCGGGATTTATATTTGTAATTAATTTATTTGACCTTAAAGGTACTGATAATCTTTTAAAAAAAGGTTATAAAGTGGAAAATCTTTTGGATTTTCCAGGTCATTGATGGTAGCGGGAAGTGGGATCGAACCACTGACCTCGGGCTTATGAGTCCCGCGCTCTAACCAACTGAGCTACCCCGCCTTAAAATAATTGTTGATTTATACTACTTTTATTTTTTGATGCAAACAAGATTTCACTTGCTCTTTTTCTTATCTTTTTTAATTTTTCTTTTTTCCTTCAAAGAAAGTTTGGCTTTTTTCATAACACTAGAGTCTTTAAATGATTTTCCACTATATCTTTTTGACATTTAATTTATTTGTTCAAAGAACTTATCTTTTAATTGATAGGTAAAAGGATATTCTTTTCCAAGTGGTTGGAATTTAGTTTTAATTACTATTACGTTTTGCTTATCAAGTTTAAATTTCCATGTTAATTTAATGTCTCCTGAAAAAACTCTTAATTTACCTAAGTTTGTAAATCTCCATCCATCTTCTGAAATGACATTTCCATCTTGGTATCTTTTATAATTTCTTTCATCAAATATATAAGTTACAACACCTTGATTTCTCTCATCCTCCAATGTTATTGCATAATTATTTAAAAATTCAGCCGTTTGGGATTTATTCAAACTTTTCTTAGATATAGATTTCAAAAAGTCAGTAGTTTTATCAATAGTTTCATCTAATTTATCTTTTGCTATTGAAATGGATGATAAAAAAAAAGAAATGATAAGAATGCTAAATATTTTTTTAGACATGATTTTCTAATTTAATAAATTTATAGTAAATAAAAAAGTAAATATTGACGCAAATGTTGAAATTAATATTGCTTTAATAAAGTTTTTTGGACTAATATTATAAGCAGAACACATAAAAATCGCTGAGGCACCACAAGGACCAACACTAACCATCAAAGCTCCACTAATATTAATGGGATTAGAAATATTGAATAATGTAGAACTAAAAATTAGAAGTACAACTGGAGATATTATTAATTTTAATATTGAAATAGTAATTGTAAGTTTATTGAATATTTTATCTGAATAGTAAGATAGAATTATGCCAATAGCAAATAAACCTACTGGCATAGCACATGCTGAAAGTTTAATAAGAATGTATTCAAATGGACTTTCATTAATATTAATATTCAATATTTTTATTATCAACCCAATAAAAATTGATAAAATTAACGGGTTTAAAATTAAACTTTTTAAAAATTCAAATAGTTTAATTTTTTTTTTTGCTGTTAGTTCAAGAAAAAAACTTACTATTGATATTATAATTACACTATCCATTAAAATAATATTCGATATTTGTGTGATTGTATTTCGGCCAAAAAAAATCTCAGATACTGGCAAAACAAGAATAACATGGTTTGATAAACCCGCGGTTAGTGACCATATTACTGACTCTTGTGTAGGTCTTTTAAAAACTCTGTTTGTTAACAAAAAAGCCAAAAAACCACATGATAATTGCATTAATAAATAAGATGATATCTGAGAGATATCAATTTCACTAATATCACTTTGAGCTATTAGTTTGATAATCAATGCTGGAATAGCTACGTAAAAACAAAATAAGTTTAATATTTTAGCTTTTTGTAAGTCAAAAGTTTTAATTTTACCTAAAAAAAAACCAATTAGAGTAATACCTATAAAAGGTGTTAATCCTAAAAATATTTGAAACATTATTGGACTGTAATTCTATGCATAATTCTATCTCCTTTAAAGGCGGTTGCTTGGTGAAGCATAGATCTGTTGTCCCAAATTGCTAATTGATTTTTTTCCCACTCTAAAGAATATTGAAATTTTTTCTTAACTTGATGCTTAAATAGATAATCCTTGAATTTTTTTTCAATTTTATCATTGTTAAAACGTATAAAGTGTCCTGGACTACAATATAAAGTATATTTACTTTTTATTTTTCTTATTAATTTATGTTTTGAAATAAGTTCTTTTGCTTTTTTCCCTTTTTCTTTCTCTCTTTCTAATCTTGTTACAGAAATAGGTCCTTCTGATGAAAATACACATTTTTCATTTTTAAACTTTCTTTTAAAGTTGGCTGGTAATTTTTCATAAGCTAAATATTGGGAACAGAAATCTGTGTTAGCCTGACCTTTTTTTGGAACTAATTTAGATAGTAACATAGTAAATCTAGGTGGCTTTTTAGTATAAATGGAGTCTGTATGAAACTGTTCTCCAAAACTAGGGCCTTTATCACTAGATTTTCTTTGAACGACAGTTATTTGAGGATATTTTTTATTCAATCCTTTTAGCCTTGGATAGTTTGCGAGTTTTCCAAATTTTTTTGCAAATTTTACATAATGATCAGAATTTAATTTTTGGTTTCTAAAATAAATCATCCCATATTTTGAGAGAGCAGATTTTATTTTTTTTAATGTAGAATTATTAATTTTATTTAAATCACAGACTATTTCTGCACCTATATTTTTTTTATTAGGAATAATTTTAAGCATTTTTTAAAAAGAAACTTTTTAATTGTTTAATTGTTTCTTTGGGATTTTGCTCTGGTATAAAATGTCCAGATTTAACAGCAACTCCTAAGACTTTTTTATTTGAATAATTTTGCCAAATTTTGATTGGTTTAAATTGTTTGCCTATAACTCCATTTTTTCCCCATAAAACTTGAACAGGAATATTTAATTTTTTCTTTCGATCGTATCTGTCATGATCAAGATCGATAGTAGCAGATGCTCTATAATCCTCACATGATCCATGAATTCTCTTTGGTTGCTTAAAGCATTTTAGGTAGCCCTCTTCAACTTTTCCAAATTTATGATTACCTGACCATTTATCTAAGCAATTCTTCATCCATTTTCTTGGATCACTCATTATCATTCTTTCAGGTAACCATTTTGGCTGAATTAAAAAAAACCAATGGAAGTAAGCTGTTGCAAAATCTCTAGTTGTCAATTCGTACATATCTAAAGTTGGACAAATATCTAAAACGCTAAGAGCAAGTACGTTTTTTCTGTAGTCTCTTGCCAATCTATGAGCAACTCTTCCACCTCTATCATGGCCTGCAACAAAAAATTTTGGATATCCCAATTTTACCATCATTTGTTTCATGTCACTCGCCATTTCTCTTTTCGAATAATTAAAATGCTTATTATCAGACGGTGGTACCAAACTGTCTCCATAACCTCTTAAGTCTGCTGCTACAACTGTGAAGTTTTTTGATAACTCTGGAGCTGTTTTATGCCACATCAAATGTGTTTGAGGGTAACCATGAAGTAATAATAAAGGAGGACCATCTCCTTTAACCTTGCAAAAGACTTTCCCTTTTTTTACTTTTACGTATCTGCTCTTAAAACCTTCAAACATTTATTTAATTTAATTTATATATTAATAATTCAATCAATAATTTTAAAATTGTTCAAATACAACGTTAATAAGGTCAATTATTAAATTGAATTATCATTCATTGAATGTATACCTTCATTTTTGTGAGAATTGAAGAAGAGCTAAAACTAGATTATTCAGACGTACTTTTTAGACCTAAAAGAAGCACTCTTAAAAGTAGAAAAGATGTTAATTTAAAAAGAACTTATCGTTTTAAATACAGTAAAAACGAATGGTCTGGAATTCCTATAATGGCTGCTAACATGGATGGTGTAGGTGTACTTGGTGTTGCCGAAAAATTATCAGAATATGGAATGATTACATGTTTAACAAAACAACATGATGTAAAAAAAATTAAACAATTCAAAAAAATTAAATCAATATATCTAAATGTAGCTTTAAGTATTGGAACAAAAAAAGAAGATTTTCAAAATTTAGATAAAGTTTTAAAAGAATTTAGTTTCATTAAATTTATATGCATTGATGTTGCAAACGGTTATTCAGAGCATTTTAGTAAATTTTTAAAATCTGTTAGAGATAAATATCCAACGAAAACAATCATAGCAGGTAACGTTGTTACTGCTGATATGACTCAAGAATTAATTTTATCAGGTGCAGATATTGTTAAAGTTGGAATTGGACCAGGTAGTGTCTGTACCACACGAATACAAACAGGAGTTGGCTATCCACAGTTAAGTGCAGTGATAGAATGTGCTGATGCTGCTCATGGATTAGGTGCACATATAATTGCAGATGGCGGATGTACATGTCCAGGTGATGTTGCTAAAGCATTTGGCGGAGGAGCTGATTTTGTTATGCTTGGAGGAATGTTTGCAGGGCATGATGAAGGTAAAGGAAAATTAGTAAAATCTAATGGCTCAAAGTATGTTGAATTTTACGGATCAAGTTCTGAAACTGCAAATAACAAACATTATGGTGGACTATCAGACTACAGAAGTAGCGAAGGCAGAACAGTAAGAGTTAAGTACCGTGGCAAAATTAATGATACTATTTTAAATATTTTAGGTGGTGTGAGAAGCAGTTGTACATATGTTGGAGCACCCTCTTTAAAACAATTAAGTAAGTGCACAACTTTTGTAAGAGTTACTAAGCAATTTAACGATACTTTTACTAAATAAATGAAAGAGTATTCTATAGCTTCAATTGCTGGTGACGGCATTGGTAAAGAAGTTGTACCTGAAGCACAAAAAATTTTAAAAGAAATTTCTCAGCAACATCAATTCAAATTAAAGATAGAGGATTATGATTTCGCATCATGTGATTATTATGAAAAGCACGGAAAAATGATGCCCGATGACTGGAAAGATAAATTAACTAAACATGATGCAATTTTTTTTGGTGCAGTTGGCATGCCAGATAAATACCCTGACCATATTACACTTTGGGGTTCTTTATTAAAATTTAGAAGAGAGTTTGATCAGTTTATTAATTTAAGACCTGTAAAGCTTTTTGAAGGTGTTAATGCACCATTAGCTAAAAAAAAACCTGGTGATATTGATATGATAATTGTAAGAGAAAATACTGAAGGAGAGTACTCATCAGTCGGTGGAAGAATGTATCAGGGAACTGATAGAGAGGTTGTTATTCAAGAAACAGTAATGTCAAAATATGGAATAGATAGAGTTCAACGATTTGCTTTTGAATTGGCTAAAAAAAGAAAAAGAAAAAAATTAACAAGTGCAACAAAATCAAATGGAATATCTATTACAATGCCTTATTGGGATGAAAGATTTAATGAAAATAAAAAAAATTATCCTGATGTTGAAACTGATCAGTACCATATTGATATATTAGCTGCTCGATTTGTTCTAAGTCCTGAACGTTTTGATGTTATAGTCGCATCAAACCTTTTTGGAGATATTTTATCAGATCTAGGACCGGCTTGTACTGGAACAATTGGAATTGCACCGTCTGGAAATATAAATCCAACGAATAAGTATCCATCATTATTTGAACCTGTACATGGATCTGCGCCAGATATTGCGGGGCAAGGGATAGCTAATCCAGTTGGACAAATTTGGTCAGCTGCAATGATGTTGGACTATCTAGGTGAAAAAGAAGCTTCTGATAGAATAGTAAAATCAATTGAATTAACTCTTAAAGATAAAGACAGTCGAACAAAAGATCTTCAAGGCTCTAGTAATACAGAACAGTGTTCAAAAAAAATTTTAGATAATCTTAGTTCAGTCTAAAATTTAATCAAAATTATGAATTTACTTAAAAATAAATCTATTACTAAAGTCATAATTTTATCTATATCGGGATTTTTTATTTTAGTTTGCCAGGATTCAACTGCAAAATATCTTGGAACATTAATGCCATTAAATCAAGTAATTTGGGGTAGATTTTTTTTTCACTTTGTTATTATTTTAATTTTATTTGCAATATTAAAACCTAAGTTAAACTTAAAAAGCAATTTTAAAATTAATATTATTAGATCTATATTAATGGTTTTTGCTACTTTTTTTTTCATTCATTCTTTACAAAAATTTGACCTTGTGGATATCTATGTGGTTTTCTTCTCAGCTCCATTAATAGTATCAATTCTGACAGCATTGTTTTTAAAAGATATTCTTTCTCCTAAAGGTATAATTTTAATGTTGTTAAGCTTTGGATGTATAATTTATTCAATGAGTCCAAGTATGAAAGTTTTAAGTTTAGACTTAATTTTTCCTTTGGTACCACCGGTATGTTGGGCTTTATATCAATTTTTTACAAAATTTATTTCTGGTAATAATGATCCTTTAGTGGCGTTATTTTATGCTGCTGTAGTAGGGGCTATTGTTTTCTCTATTTATGTAATGTTAGACTGGACACCAATTGAGAATAAAAGTTTGTGGATTTGGCTAGTGTTTCTAGGCGTATTAGGTTTTACAAGTCATCTTTTAATTATATTTGCAATTCAGCTATCAAATTTATCTTTTGTAACTAATTTTCAATATTCACAATTAATTTGGTCAACATTAATCAATTTTTATATATTCGGAGTACCTTTTGATTTTAATAAAACTTTTGGAGTTATTGGAATAATAGTTTTTGGAGTTTTATTTGTGCAGGCCGAAAGTAGAAAAAAGAAAATTAGTTCTTAAAATCCTTATTGTTTAAAGGTTTTTCTAATACCTCTGCTGGATATTTTTGTTTTTCTATTTCGATATATATATTTTTATCTTTTAATGTTTCAACTGTATTTCCAGAATTGACATATCCAAATGAAAGATTTTTATCATAACAAAAAGAATAATTTCCTGAAGTTGTTCTGCCAATTATTTTGTCATCCATATAAATAGGTTCTTCATGTAGTAAAAGTGGCTCACCTGGTTTACTGTCTTTAAGAGTAAACATCATCATCCTTTTATCTAATTTTTGGTCTTTAATTTTTAATAGAGCATCTTTTCCAATAAAGTTTACATTTTTCCTATAACTAATTGCAAATTTTAAACCTGCTTGATACTGATTTTCTTCTGGTGAAATATCATGTCCCCAGTGCACAAATCCACTTTCCATTCTCATAATATCCATTGCATGCATTCCACAATGAGACATTTCAAAGTTTTTCCCCTCTTCAATCAGAATTTCATATAAATCCTTAGCTAAACTTGAGTCAACGTAAAGCTCAAATCCTAATTCACCAACGTAAGAAAGTCGTTGAGCCCAAATTTTGAAACCATTTATCATTATAAACTTTCCAGTTCCAAACTTAAATTTATCATTACTAAAATCATCATTACTTATTTTCGAAATCATCTCTCTACTCTTTGGACCAAATAATCCTAGACAACAAATATCTTCTGTTACATCTGTAAAAGAAACATCTTCATCCAAATACTTTAAGATATGATGTTTATCATGCTCTCTTGTTGCTGCTGAGCTTACAACTCTAAAAAAGTTTTTATCCTTACATACAACAGTTAAATCTGTTTCTATTCCTCCATCTTCATTTAGCATATGAGTGTAAGTTGTTTTTCCAATTTCATTTTTAATATTTGCAGTACATAACTTTTGTAATTCTTGATGAGTTTTTTCACCTTTCAAATCAAATTTTGAAAATGTTGAAAAATCAAATAGACCAACATTTTTTCTTGCATTTAAAGTCTCGTGTTTTACTGATGGGTACCAATTTTGATAATTAAAACTATATTCGTATTTAGGCTCCTTACCATTTAATGAATACCACATTGGTCTTTCAAAACCTCCTGCAACTCCAAAACAAGCTCCAGCATTTTTTAATTCCTCGTGGTAAGGTAAAAGTTTTTGATTTCTTGATGTATTGTGCTGTTTAAATGGCCAATGCATTCCATAAAGATCACCAAGAGTTTCTGTTACTCTTTCCATAATAAAGTTTTTTGATGAATGGAATTTTTGAAACCTTTTAATATCCACTGAAAATAAATCTTCATTAATATGTCCATTCATCATCCATTCAGCAGTAACTCTACCCGCTCCTCCTGAGCTAGCAATCCCGATACTATTAAAGCCACAACATGTATATAGATTTTTAACTTCAGGAGTTTCTCCTAACAAATATTGAGTATCTGGAGTAAAAGACTCGGGACCAGAGAAAAATTTTCTTATTCCTGCACTTTCTAACATTGGTAATCTATGAAATGATTTTTCTAAGTAAGGTTCAAAGTGATCAAAATCATCTGGGAGTTCACCAAATGAAAAATTATCTGGAACTCTTCCTGTATCTTTAAATGCTGGTTTTGCATTTGGTTCAAAAATACCTACAAGCATTTTTCCTGCATCTTCTTTTAAATATAAACAAGCATTATAATCTCTCAGCACTGGAAGATTTTGAGGTAAATCTTTTATTGGTTCTGTGATGATATAGAAATGCTCGTTTGGATATAATGGAATACTTACATTTATTTCTTCACCTAATTGTCTTGACCACATTCCTGTTGCCATAACAACATATTCACAATCGATGATACCTTTATCAGTTTCTACCCCACTAATTCTAGAATTTTTAATTAAAATTTTTTTAACAGGTGTCTTTTCAAAAATCTTTGCACCCTCCATTCTTGCAGCTTTTGCAAGCACATTGGTTACTCCAACTGGATCTGCTTGACCATCTTTCGGCATGTAAACACCACCTAGAATATCTTCACTATGTAATACGGGATACAATTCCTTTAAACGTTTTTTATTAAGAACTTCTACTTCAACATCTGATAATTGAGCAGCTGTTGCTTGTCTTAGTAGTTCTTGCATTCTTTCTTTGGTAGATGCAACTGTTATTGCACCATTTTGCTTCATTCCAGTTGATAGACCTGTAGTCTTTTCTAAAGCTTTATAAAGATCTAAAGAATATTTTCTTATTTTTGTAATTGTAGATGATGCACCTAATTGACCTAGAAGACCTGCTGCATGCCAAGTAGTTCCTGAAGTAAGTAAATCTCTTTCAAGTAAAACAACATCTTTCCATCCAAATTTTGCTAGATGATAAGCGCATGATGTTCCAGCAACACCACCTCCAATAACAACAACTCTAGTGCTTTTAGGTAACTCTTTCATGCGTATTTAGATTTATATAATTAAATTTAAAAGCAAACAATATGATCAATATGGATGGGTCTTTTTATGCCAAATTTTTCATCAACTTCGTGTTGATGAATATGATGAGAATGCACAAAAACTGGTATTAATTTATTACTTAATGTTTTTAATGTATAAATAAAATTTGAACCTCGGAATTTTCTATCTACGACTTCCAGTTTAAGATTGCTTGTATCATCATGTTGTAAGTCCTCTGGCTGTATTAAAAGTTTTACTTTAGATCCTATTGGAAATGGTCTAGCAAAATTTCCTGTTATTGTTCCTAAATCCTCATTTTCCAGACTTTTGGGACTAGTAACCTCAGCAGGTATTAAAATTCCTCTATTTAGAAAATTAACTACTTCAACTGAATTTGGTAAATGGTAGACATT
Organism: uncultured Pelagibacteraceae bacterium; assembly: GCA_902577875.1. Lineage (GTDB taxonomy): Bacteria > Pseudomonadota > Alphaproteobacteria > Pelagibacterales > Pelagibacteraceae > Pelagibacter. The sequence goes on from CACHAX010000007.1 coordinate 44,384, forward strand.
ATATGGATCATCATATTGCTTTAACTCACCGTCTAAAATTATTCCACATTTGCTACCTAAGTAAAAAGCTTCATATGAGTCATGGGTAACAATAATTGTTGTGATTTTAGAATTTGTTAAAATTTGTTTTAATTCAACTTGAATTTCCTCTTTAAAACTTTGGTCTACATTTGATAACGGCTCATCAAGCATTAATAAATCTGGTTGAGAGACCAATGACCTTGCTAAAGAAGCTCTTTGGGCTTCACCAGCACTTATCTCATGCGGAAATTTATTTAATATTTTATTTAAATTTAAAAAATTAATTATTTCTTTAGTTTCTATTTTCTTTTCATTTTTCACTCTATCAGAGCCAAGATTTATATTTTTTTCTATATTGTAATGAGGAAATAAACTGTTTTCTTGAAATGATAGAGCAATATTACGATTTTCCGGTTCAATATGGATATTTTCAGAAGAAAGTGTTCTGCCTTTTAAATTAATTTTACCTTTATTAATTTTTTCTAGACCCGCAATAGTTCTTAATATTGTAGTTTTGCCTATACCCGATGGACCAAGTAAACAAACAATATCTCCTTCATTTTCAATATTTAAAGTAACATTATTAACTTTATTTTTTCCACCAGCAGCAAAAGATACATTTTCAATTTCAAAAAAATTATTAGCCATCAGTCTTTCAAAATAAATTTAGATGTGATCAAAATAAATGTACTTGCAATTAATATCAAGAATAATGATGGAACCGCTGCTGCTTCTAAAAGATCTTGAGATGCGAATATATATGCTGTCGTAGCAAAAGTTTCAAAGTTAAATGGTCTCAATATTAAAGTTATAGGTAATTCTTTTATTACTTCTATAGTAATCAATATTCCTATTAGAAATACTGAATTTTTTAAATAAGGAACGTGAATTCCTAAGAAAGTTTTTAATTTAGAGTAACCAAGAAGATAAGAACTTTCATCAATTGACCTATTTATTCTTTCGTAGCCAGTTTTCAATCCGTTATAAGCTAGTGAATAAAATCTTATAAAATAAACTATCACTAAACCAAAAATAGATCCTATAAATATTTTCTTTATCGAATTAAATTCAAAGGCTTTGACAAAAGTATTGTCAAACCAAGCAATAAAAGTGATGAATGCTACAGCTAAAATTACACCTGGGATTGCATATCCTGTAATTGAAAATGTCGTAAGAAAGTTTAAAAATTTACTTTTAGTTACTCTATTTCCATAATTTGAAATAAATGAAAAAACTACTAATACGATACTAGATAAAAAAACTAGATAAATAGTGTTTGAAAACAATTGAAAGGTATTTAAATCAAATAAATTTTTTGGAAAAATTATTGTCCAATAAAACATTTGTAAAACAGGAAATAGAAAACTTATAAAAAATACTAAAAAACAAAACCCAAAAGCCAAAGTTCCTTTAGAAAAATTTAGTTTAATTTTCTTCTTTTCTTTAATACCACCTTTAATTGGAGAGTGATATTGAGCACGCTTTCTTGAGATATTTTCAATAAAAAAAAGTCCTAAAATAAATAACAGCAAAAAAAATGAAAGCTGGTTTGCAAAAGCTAAATCATCAAATGATATCCATGAATCATAAATTCCGGTAGTAAGAGTTGCTATTCCAAAAAACGATACTGCACCAAAATCAGATAATGTTTCCATTGCAACTAAGGCCAATCCTGCAACAATAGCTGGTCTAGCTGATGGTAAAATAATCTTAAAAAAAGATTTATATTTCGAAAAACCTAGATTTTGTCCTAGTTCTATTAAATTTTGAGATTGATAATGAAAAGATGCTCTAGTTAGAACGTATACGTATCCAAATAGAGAAAAAGAAACTGATAAGATAGCACCAAGCATACCATCAAATTTTGGGATGGATTGATTATATTCACCAGGTCCAAATAAAGATTTTAAAATTGAATACAGTGTTCCAAAGTTTTCAAAAAAAGCTGTTAACGAATAAGCATAAATGTAAGCAGGTACCGCAAAAGATAAAATTAAGGCCCATTTAAAAAATTTAACACCTGGAAAATCATAAAATGAAACTACATAAGCACATCCAACACCTAAAAATAAAGTAAGTATTAATACTCCAATAAGTAAAGTTATAGAGTTATAGATGTACTCGATTAGAAAAGTATTTTTTAATATATCGTAGTAATTTGTTGTTTCTTCAAAGAAACTTGCAAACACAGTTAAAATTGGGATTGCAACAATAAATGAAACTATAAAAGATGATACGTACCAGGAATTAAATTTCATATATTATAATCCGCCTTATAATCATGAAAATCAAAAGTGCCCATGGTTTAGGAGACCAAACCATAGGCACAAACTTTAGAAAATCAAAAATTAAATACCTTTAGGATATGCGGAACCTCCTTAGTTTTAATTTCAGACAATTTTCTATTATTTACACGTTTATTGATTTTTTCACACTCCGAAGCACATGCAGGACAGGCTTTGGTAGATTTATTATAATCAACTTCCGTAGTAAATTTTTTTTTAACAGCTGTCATTTACTTCCAACCAGCAGCTAACATTACTTCTAATGCATCTGCTTGTTTTGCACCGTATGACTTAACACTTGTTTTAGTATCCATTACAAAGTTCATCTCTTTGCCTGGAACTAAATCATTAGGTGTTACACCACCTATCATTGGATACTCAAAAGTATTATTTACAATGTGATTTTGAGCCTCTGTTGATAATAAAAACTCAACTAATTTTACAGCATTAGCTTTGTTTGGTGCATGTTTAAGCATACCAGCTCCACTAATATTAATGTGCGTTCCTCTATCTTGTTGATTAGGGAAAAAAGGCATTACTTTTTTTGCTGCTTCTTGTTGTTCAGCACCTTTTTTTCCAGATAACATCAACGCATGATAGTATGTGTTTGCAACAGCAATATCAGCTTCTCCTGCAGCAACAGCCATGATTTGAGCACGGTCATTACCTTTTGGAGTTCTAGCCATGTTTGCTACAACAGCTTTAGACCATTCTGCAGTTTTAGCTTTACCATTATTCTTAACAAGTGAAGCAACTAAAGATTGGTTATAAATGTTGTTAGATTTTCTTATTACTAATCTACCTTTCCATTTTGGATCAGCTAGACCTTCGTAAGTCATGCCATTAAGTTCGTTTGCATTTACTCTTTCAGGTGAATAATAAATTATTCTTGCTCTTTTAGCTATTCCAGTCCATTTTGCAGATCTAAATTGTGCAGGTACGGCATCCTTAATAGCTTTTGACCAACCTGCATTTTGCATCATTCCTTTTGCTGCAAATGCACCTAGTCTTCCAGCATCAGCTGTGATGTATAAATCTCCAACACAGTCTGCTCCCTCTTCAGTAATTCTTTTTTGAAGAGCTTTGTCTTTTCCTGAAACTACGTTTACTTTAATTCCTGTTGCTGCTGTAAACTTTTCATATAATTGAATGTCAGAATCATAGTGTCTAGCACTAAAAATATTGACCTCAGCTGCAATCGTAAAACTTGAAATTAAAGCAAAAAACAATGAAATTATTGTTATTTTTCTCAATCTACTCCTTAAATTAATATATTAATTAAACGTTATTTGTCCTGCACTGCGGATGATAACTATTCTCAATGTAAATGATTATCAATTGCAATAATGTCGCAATTGATAATCAATCGCAATTAGTGCTGTTTTTTGAAAAATTTTATTAAAATTCCCACTCAGAAATTTTACTATAAAGGAAGTTTCTAAAAGCTTGAACTCTCGCAACATTTTTGAGTGATTGTGGATATACAAAGTGTGCCTCAGTAGTTGGACCTTGAACGCTTGGTAAAACTTTAACAATATTTGGTTGTTTGACAGTCAAGTAATCTGGTATTGCAGCTAACCCTACACCACTTTGAACAGCTAATAGTAAACCATAAACACTATTCACTCTCATTACAGTTTTTCTTTTTTTATTATCTTTCATTCCAAGTTTTAATGCCCAATCTGGATTATAAACTGGAGATGGAGCTCCTCTACCAAATGAAATAAAGTTGTGCTTATTTAAATCATTAACTGTCTTAGGATATCCATGTTTTTCTAGGTATTTTGGTGATCCGTAAATGTGATAATTGATATCTATAAGCTTTTTTTGGATATAATTAAGTTGTTTTGGTCTTCTCATAAATATTCCAATATCCGCTTGTCTTGTGCTTAAATCTAGCTCTCTATCATCAAATATGAGTTCAACTTCAATCTCAGGATTTAGCTGCATAAATTCTTGTATTCTTGGTGTTAACCATGTTGTTCCAAAACTTACTACAGTTGTTACTGATAATTTTCCAGAAGGTTTGGTTTTTTTGTCTCCTAAAGTTGTTTCTACCTCTTTTAATTTTGAGATTACCTCGTGAGCCGTTTTAAATACATATTCTCCATTTTCTGTAAGAGTTAATCCTCTAGCATGTCTCTCAAACAATTTTACTTTTAAGTCTTCTTCTAAAGATTGAATTTGTCTACTTATTGCCGATTGACTAAGATTTAGAATTACTGTAGCGCTTGTAAAACTACCTGCCTCAGCAACTGCATGAAAAATTTTTAATTTATCCCAATCCATTATTTATTTACATCTACTACAATTTTATTTTTTAAATTACCTTTTAATATATCAGGATAGACATTTAATAATTCATCTAATCCAATGGTATTTACTGATTTTTCTAAAATATTAAAATCTAGCAAAGCAGGAAATTCTCCCCATACAAACTCTTTTCTTTTTTTACTAATATTAACCGAGTCTACTCCCCATAATTTGACTGCTCTTAAAATAAATGGAATTACTGATGTATTTAATTTATTGCCACTAGCATTTCCACATATGGCAACAATTCCTTTTGGTTTAGTTTGAGCTATTGCATTAGATAAAATGTTACCACCCACGGTATCTACAACACCATCCCATGTTCCTTTATCTATTAATCTTGCTTCACCCTCAAATTCTTTACGATCTATAACGTTTTTAGCACCAAGTTCTTTTAAATAATCTGCTTTATCTGGTTTACCAGTTATTGCTGTTACATTAATTCCCATTTTAGCAAGAACCATTACTGCTACCATACCAACACCACCAGTAGAACCTGTTACCAATACATCATTTACTTTTGATTGCATCAATAGTTCCTCTCTTGCTTTAACTGCAAAGGCGCATAACAAACCTGTAAGACCAGCTGTTCCTAAAATCATAGCTTGTTTATTTGTCATTCCCTCAGGTGTTTTTGTAATATGATCTTTCTTAACTTTTGCATATTGAGAATATCCACCATCAAAAAGTTCACCCGCCCTACAACCTGTTAATATAACTCTGTCTCCTTCTTTAAATTCTTCACCATCTCCTTGTGCAACAGTTCCAGAAAAATCAATGCCCGGTATTCTTGGATACTCTTTTACTAATTTACCACCATCTTTTAGTATCATTGCATCTTTCCAATTAAGATCAGAATAATCTATCTTAACTAACACCTCACCATCTTTAAAATGGTCTAAACTTAATTCTTTGACTTCTCTTGTAAAATGTTCGTTCTGATTGTTTATTACAACTGCTTTAAATGAGTCCGCCATGTTTATCAGTAAATATTATTTTGCAATAAATCGCAAATATCTATTTTGATAACTTAAATCGTTTTTAAACTGTCCAAGATAAAAATTTGTAACTGTGGTAGCTTGCTCTTTTTTTATACCTCTCATAGTCATACACTGATGAGTTGAATCTATTGTTACCGCAACACCTTTTGCATCCAACGACTCCATTAAAGTATTAGCGATCTGAACAGTTAATCTTTCTTGTGTTTGTAATCTTTTAGAAAATACTTCTACCACTCTTGCTATTTTACTTAATCCTACAACTCTTTGATTTGGAATATATGCTACATGAGCAATTCCTATAATTGGTGCCATGTGATGTTCGCAATGACTTTGGACTGAAATATTTTTTTGAACAACCATATCGCTATAGCCTTCAACATCACCAAATGTTTTATCTAGAACTGCTTTAGGATCTTCTTTATATCCCTTGAAATATTCTTTAAATGCTTTTGTAACTCTTTTTGGAGTTTCCAATAAACCTTCTCTAGTAGGATCTTCACCTAACCATTTAAGGATTTTGACAAAAGCTTCTTCAGCTTCTTTGTCAGTTACTTCATTAATTTTTTTTTCGTTTTCGTTTTTTACTAATTTCATGACGTGCTTTTATATATATAAAACCTTAATTTTAAAATATTTAATATATTTATTATTATGTTAGATAATTCCACATATATGTTTAAAAAAAGAGAAAATGTAGCAGAAATAGAAGAAGGTAAGCTTTTATCTCCAAAATTCGACAATGATGGATTGATTCCAGTCATTACAACATGCTCAAAAACAAAAGAAATATTAATGCATGGGTATATGAATGTCGAAGCCTTCAAGTTAACTATTGAAACTAAAGAAGCTCATTACTGGAGCAGATCAAGACAATCAATTTGGCATAAAGGAAAAACAAGTGGGTTTGTTCAAAAAGTAAAGGAGATTCGAATTGATGATGATCAAGATGCAGTTTGGATGACTGTAGATATTGGCGAAGGCTCTAGTTGCCACGTTGGTTACAGATCCTGTTTTTATAGATCTGTTCCTTTGGGTAAAATTGATAATGCAAGACAAATCGAAATGAAATTTGAAGAAGAAGAAAAAAAATTTGATCCAGATGTTGTTTATAAAGGACAACCTAATCCAACAAAAATATAAAAAATTAATGAAAGTTTTAAGTCCATTTGGACCAAAAATTGCTGTTGTTAAAATTCCGTTAAACTTGGTAAAAAAAATTAATGACGAAGTTGAAAGTATTATTAAAGATAAAAAAAAATTGAAATCAAATGACTATTCAAAAAAGTTAGTAGGTCAAGTTGAGCAAGAAATTGAATTAAAAAATAAATTTGTTAAAAAAAATTTAAAAAGTTTTATTTCTAAAAGTGTAAATCAATATTTAAAAAAAAATCTTAATAAGAAGTCAAAAAATATTAAAATTAAGAATTTATGGGTCGTAAGACAATTTAAAAATGATTATAACCCTGTACATTTTCATGATGGCAATGTTTCTGGAGTTGGTTATTTAAAAATTCCAAACAATTTAACAAAGGGACATAAAAAAATCAAAACTAACGGAACAATTGATTTTATTTATGGTTCTAAATCTTTTTTAAATAATTCTATATTTAATCATAAACCAAGAGTTGGTGATCTTATCTTATTCCCAAATAATTTAATGCATACTGCATATCCATTTAAATCTGATGGTGAAAGAAGATCATTTTCTTTTAACATAGATATTGATAAAAAATTAACAAGATTGTTTCATGGCTGATAAACAAAAAAACGTTTTAGACGAAGACTTGGAGTTATGTTCAAATGATCCTTTAACAGGATGGTATAGAGACGGATGTTGCAATACAGATGAAAATGATCATGGTGTGCACACTGTTTGTGCAAAAGTAAATACTGAATTTTTAGAATGGTGTAAAGAAGCAGGCAATGATTTAATTACACCTCATACTGAGTTTGGTTTTCCGGGTTTAAAAGATGGAGATAGTTGGTGTGTGTGTGCAGGCTGGTATGCTCGAGCTTTAGAAGCGGGAAAAGGATGTCCAATTTATTTAAAGAAAACTCATAAAAACACTTTGAAACTTATTCCAATTGAAACTTTAAAAAAGTTTGCAATCGATTTATCCTAACTACATATTTCCATATTTAGGTCCACCCCCACCTTCTGGAGTGACCCAAGTAATATTTTGAGATGGCTCTTTAATATCACAAGTTTTACAATGTATGCAATTTTGTGCATTTATTACAAATTTTTGAACAGAATTTACTTCTTGAACTTCATAAACTCCTGCTGGACAATATCTTTGTGCAGGCTCATCAAATTTTTCTAAAGTATATTTTATTGGCAAATCTGGATCTTTAAGTTTTAAGTGGACTGGCTGATTATCGTCATGAATTGTACCTGTTAAATAAACCGAACTAGTTTTATCAAAAGTAATAATGTTATCAGGCTTAGGATAATCAATTTTTGGCATTTTATCTGCTGGTTTTAAAGCTTCATGATCAGCGTGTTTATGCTTTAATGTGAAAGGAAGCTTTCCTCTAAATAAAATCTGGTCAATTCCAGTAAATAATATACCCAGAATTAAACCCCAAGAGAAACTTGGTTTTACATTTCTTGCCTCATATAATTCTTTGTAAACCCAACTTTCTTTAAATTTTTGTTCATATGTAGATAAATTTATATTTTTTGTAAGATGCTCATAAATTGTTTCAGCAGCGATCATTCCACTCTTCATTGCAGTATGAGACCCTTTTATTTTAGGCATATTTAATGTTCCCGCATCACATCCAACTAACAAAGCACCTGGCATAAACATCTGAGGTAAACTCTGTATACCTCCCTCAATTAAAGCTCTTGCGCCATAAGAAATTCTTTTTCCACCTTCAATTATTTTTTTTATATCTGGATGAGTTTTAAATCTTTGGAATTCATCGAAAGGTGAGAGATGAGGATTTTGGTAATCTAATCCAATTACGTAACCAAGAAAAACTTGCTTATTTTCTCCATGATACATAAAACTTCCACCGTAAGTGTTATTGTCTAAAGGCCATCCAGCAGTATGCATTACTAAACCTTCTGTATGATTTTTTTCATCTATCTCCCAAATTTCTTTAAAACCAATTCCATATTGTTGAGGATTTTTACCTTTGTCTAATTCAAACTTTTTTATTAATTCTTTTCCTAAGTGACCTCTGCATCCTTCTGCAAATACCGTAACTTTTGCATGTAATTCCATTCCTGGTTCATAAGTATCTTTTTTATTTCCCTCTTTGTCTATACCCATATCTTGGGTTGCAATACCTTTAACTGATCCATCATTATTATATAAAACTTCACTTGCTGGAAATCCTGGGAATATTTCAACTCCTAATCCCTCAGCCTGCTCTGCTAACCATCTACAAAGATTTGCAAGACTTATAATATAATT
>CACHAX010000008.1 GCA_902577875.1 uncultured Pelagibacteraceae bacterium
TTTCCTTACATTAATGAGGAAGGAATTGAAACTGCAACATTTACTGATAACAAGAGCGAGGGATGGATTGATCCATTTTTATTTCATAGCGCATTAAAGCATAAAGCAATTGATCTTGGGGCAGAATTCATTAAGGGAGAAGTTAAGAACCTATCTGAAATTAATGCAAAGACAATTATTTCTGCAGCTGGGTGTTGGACTAAAGAACTACTTGAAGATATTCCTGTAGTACCTCAAAAACATACAGTCTTTAGAGTTAAATGTCCTAAACATATTCCAGAGATGCCATTATCCGGAGATCTAACAACAGGAGTATATTGGCGACCAGAAGGAAAAGAATATTTAGCAGGTTCTCCAATTTCAGTATTTGATGCAGAAGATCTTGAACCTGCATGGAATGATTTTGAAGAATTAGTTTGGCCTGCTCTTGCAAAAAGAATACCAGCATTTGAAGAACTAAAGTTAACAGGTGGATGGGCTGGATATTATGATTGTAACAAATTAGATAATAATGCTGTAGTTGGAAAACATCCAAAATATGAAAATGTTTACATGGCCTCAGGATTTACCGGCAGAGGTTTAATGCAAGCACCAGGAATTGGTAGAGCTCTAACTGAATTAATAACTACAGGCAGTTATCAAACTATAGATATTAGTGTTTTTGCAGTCGAAAGAGTATTAAATAGCTCAGCAAGACCCGAGCCCTACGTCTTATAATTTTTTTACGTAAACTCCCATCATCCCATTAAAAAAAGATACAGCAATTATAAGAATTTGACCTTTTAGTGAGTAAAAATCAAATGATGGATAAAAACTGATAGCTATACTCAAAAAAATATAGGTTAATAAAAAGGGTCTATAAAACTTCTTTAAAAATTTCATAAAAATTCTAATTAAATTTTTACAAGCATTTTTCCTATGTTTTTACCTTCTAATAAATCAATGAATGATTTTGGCGTATTTTCTATACCTTCGTAAACAGTTTCTTTAAATTTAATTTTATCTTCTAATAACCATTTAGTCATATCGGTTTCAAACTGTTCTCTATCATTTTCATGATCAAAAATTATAAAACCTTTAATAGTTAGTCTTTTTACAAGAACATGAGCCATATTTTTTAAACCAGAGCCAGGATTAGTTGCATTCATTTGGGATATCCTTCCACAAATTACAATCCTTCCAAAGTTCTTCATTTGAAAAATAGATGACTCTAAGAAATCACCACCTACATTATCAAAATATAAATCAAATCCTTCAGGACAAACTTCTTTAAGATGCAAAACAAGATTTTCAATTTTTTTATAGTTAAACGCATGATCAATTTTTAAATCATTTTTTAACCATTTAACTTTTTCATCTGATCCTGTACTTGCAATTACTTTACAACCCATATTTTTTGCAATTTGACAAACTGTAGATCCAACACTACCTCCAGCTGAAGAAACAAGGATTGTTTGACCTGGTTTTAATTCACCATGTTTAAAAAGTCCTATATAAGCTGTATGACCTGTCATTCCAAGTGGACCTAGATATGTTTGCATAGGAATATTCATTGGCTCAATTTTTTTTAGATCATTGGAATTACAAACAAAGTAATCTCTCATTCCAAAATTACTAAAAACAATATCTCCTTCTTTAAAATTTTTGTCTTTAGATTCTTTAACTATTCCTAACGCATAACCTTCCATCTCTTCACCAATATTAAAAGGTGGTTTATAGTTTTTTCTTTCAGTCATCCTTGCCCTCATATAAGGATCAACTGAAATCCATAAATTTAAAACCAATATATTGTTCTTGGCATCTAAAGATATCTCTTTTGTTTTTATTTCAAAGTCAGTTTCTTTTGGCAAACCTGTAGGGATATAGTTTTTTAAAGCTACGAATTTGCTTGTTACAGGCATTAATTATGATCCCCAAATAATATCAAGTATTCTCTCTCTTTTGCATGCTTTCTTATATTTTAAATAATTTTCTAAATATACTTGATAGTAATCTTGATGTTTATCCTCTGCTTTGTAAAAAATCTCAAATTCTTTAACATATGTGACTACCTTCTTTTTAAATTTCTTTTCTAATCTTTTTATATCTTTCTCAATTAAATCTTTCTGATAATCGTTTTCATAAAATGCTACAGATCTGTAGCTGTATCCTTTATCGCAAAACTGGCCATAAGCATCAAATGGATCAATATTAAGCCAGAAGTTTTTTAAGAGTTCTTTATAGGATATTTTCTCTTTGTCATAAATTATTTCAACAACCTCAAAATGACCAGTATCTCCATAGGTGACTTCTCTATATGTTGGATTTGCAGTGATCCCTCCTGAGTAACCTGATATAACTTCTTCTACACCTTCCAACATTTCAAAAGATTCTTCCATGCACCAGAAGCAACCTCCTGCAAAATACGCTTTATCTTTTGAATGAGAGAATGATGTCGATACAAGAAATAATAGTAAAAAGTAGTAAAATAACCTCATATCTAAAATATATAATAATGAGGGTTTAAATCTATGGTATTAAAGGTAGCTACTTATTTAAGTAGCATACCTTTAATAAATCTATTTTATTTTTTTTGATATTTAGCAGCTTCTTCTGATCCACTAGTTGCAGACCCTTTACTGTAAGAATGCGCACCCATTCCTGCTAATTGGCCATCTTTTACGATCAAATATTGATTTCTAATTTCTTTTCCTTCAAAGAAACATTCCAATATTTCTCTAACACCATCTGCATATCTTGCTTGAGCAGATAAAGATGTACCAGAAGTGTGAGGTGTCATTCCATGATTTGGCATTGTTCTCCATACATGGTCGTTTGGAGCAGGCTGTGGAAACCATACATCACCTGCGTAACCACTTAGCTGTCCACTTTTTAGGGCTTTAGCTATTGCATCTCGATTACAAATTTTACCTCTTGCTGTGTTAACTATGTATGCTCCTTTTTTCATTTTACTTATCATTTCATCATCAAACAAATTTTCAGTTTCAGGATGAAGTGGGCAATTAATTGTAACAACGTCGCAAACTTTTACCATAGACTCCACTGATTCATGAAAAGTTAAGTTTAGTTCTTTTTCAACACTGTCAGGTAATTTATGTCTGTCAAAATAGTGCAAATGAACATCAAATGGTTTCATTTTTCTAAGTGCATCTAATCCGATCCTTCCAGCAGCAACGGTTCCTATATGCATTCCTTCAACGTCATAACTTCTTTGAACAGCATCTGCAATATTCCATCCACCTTCATTAACTATTCTATGTTGATTGTGATAATCTCTAACCATTGAAACAATCATCATTACTATGTGTTCAGCAACTGATCTAGAATTGCAGAAAGTTACTTCAACAACATCAATTTTACTATCCATTGCTGCTTGTAAATCAACGTGATCAGAACCTATTCCTGCTGTTATTGCCATCTTAAGGTTTTTAGCTTTAGCGATTCTTTCTTTAGTTAAATAATAAGGGAAAAATGGTTGAGAGATAACAATGTCAGCATCAACAATATGTTTATCCGCTTCGCATCCATCTCCATCTTTACTGTTAGTAACAACCAATTCGTGTCCATTACTCTCTAAAAACTTTCTCAAACCAAGTTCACCTGAAACACAACCAAGTAATTGGCCTGGTGTAAAATCTCTTCCTTTAGGCGATGGCAATGTCATTCCATCTGGATATTTCTCTAATTTTGGTAAATCCGACAGAGGATAAGATTTAGGCATTCCTCCTTTTGGATCATCATACAATACACAAAGTACTTTCATTTTTACTCCTATTACTAGCTTCTCTAAGCTGAATTATTAATTATTATTTGAAAAGACTAGCACAAGTTAAATAGGACTAGCAAACAAATTGTGTTTATTTTGGGTAATTCCTTTTAGCAATAAATTTGTTCAAGATTATGCCAAAAACTATCACAATAATTGATCCGCTTATAACTGGGGAAATTAAATATTCAAATGAAACTGACCCCATGATCACAATTATAGGATTTCCTCCTGCAGGAGGGTGGGTTACATTAAGAATAATCATTAATCCGACACCTATTCCAACAGCAACAGGTATAATAATATATATCGGAAGTGGAACGAAATTCACAAATATCACACCAACAAGTGAAGTTAAAAAATGACCAAAAAATATATTTTTAGGTTTTGCAAAAGGACTTTCTGGATACCCATAAAGCAAAACCATTGTAGAACCAAAGGAAGCAATCAAAAATAATCCATAAGGTGTTTTATAAGTAAGCAATGACAAAACCCCAATTGTCATAGTAGAAAATATTGCAGCGACAGCAGGTTTTTTTATATCTAAATTATTCATCAATGCTGAGTTTCTTAATTGCAATTAATGGCATTAATACACAGTTTTTTCTAGATATATTTTTTTTATTAAACAATTTATTAAATTTATTTAGATTTTTTGGCAAAGGTTTAATTTCATTTTCAAAATAATCGATAAGATTTTTTAATAAATAATTAATTTTATTTTTACTTTTTTTGATAAGTTTATGAGATATTAAGCTTGCAGAAGCTTGACAGTAAACACAGGATTTTGTCTGATACCCAATATCTTGTATTATATTTTTCTTAATATTAACTCTCATTTCAATTATATCGCCACAAGTTTTATTTTTATATTTCGATCTATGGGTGTAATCTTTCAATATTTTATTATTAGTCGTGTCGGATGCAATTTTTATTATATCTAAATCCATATTTATTTAATAATATCACTAAAAATTTATAAAAAATAAATTAATTTATGCCTGATTTAAAAAATCCTAAAGTAGCTATTCCAATTGTTTTATTTGCAGGCATACTTTGGTCATTTGGACCATATGTTGTAAGACATATAGACCAACCCGAAACTGTCCCTTGGCAATACTTGTTTGCAAGAGGCATTGTTATTTTTTTATTGCTGAATGTTTACTTATTTCTGGAAGAAGGAATTTCATTTTATAAAAATTATTTTAAAATTGGGATATCTGGAATTATAGGTGGTGTCGGTTTAGGAACAGCAATGATAACTTTTATTTGGTCAATTACTAACACGACAGCAGCAGTAACTTTATTATGTTTAGCTGCAATGCCTTTTATAACCGCGCTACTTGGTTTTCTATTTTTGAAAGAAAAAATTTCAATCACAGTTTGGATATCAATTTTAGTCGCTGCATTTGGTATAATAGTAATGGCCTACGGTAATACCGAAGAAAATTCTTTAATGGGTCTAATTTTTGGATTAGTATCTGCACTAGGTTTTTCAATTTTTTCAGTAAGTCTGAGATGGAGAAAACAAACTCCTAAGTTTACAACTGTTGCTATAGCAGGATTATTTTGTTTTTTATTTTCAACAGTTATGCTTTTAAATAACGATGCAAATTTCTTATCTTCAAATAAAAATGAAGCATTATTTGCCACTCATGGAACACTTGTGTGCATGGGCTTAATTCTTTATTCAATTGGGTCTAAACATATTCCTGCAGCTGATTTAACGCTATTGTCTTTGACTGAAGTAATAGGAGGAATATTTTGGGTTTGGCTGCCATGGCTTGGAATAAATGAAATTCCTTCAACTAATACAATTATTGGTGGCTTCTTTATTTTTTTAGCTATTTTTTATTATAGTATGATAATGCAATCTAATAGAAGATTTATTGGATTAAATTAATTTTACATGGTTCAAAATAATAAGATTGTTAATAGTTGGAATGAATGGGATCCATTAAAACATGTAATTGTTGGAAGAGCAGATGGTACTTGTATTCCAGCACCTGAACCTGCTTTAGATGCTAAAGTTCCAGAAGACTCTGATATGCGAGGAACTTATGGTCCAAGAACTAAGGACACTGTCGATAAAGCTAATGAACTATTAGATAACTTTTCAAATTTGCTTGAAAAAAGGGGAATAAAAGTTGATAGACCAACACCTTTAGATTTTAATCAACCAACATCAACTCCTGACTGGAAAGCCGAAACTATGTTTGGATGTATGCCACCTCGAGATGTTTTGTTAACTGTGGGAAATGAAATATTAGAAGCTACAATGAGCTACAGGTGCAGATGGTTTGAGTACCTATGTTACAGACCATTATTAAAAGACTATTATAATAAAGATCCAAATATGAGACATGAGTCAGCGCCAAAACCCAGATTAACAGATGCCGATTATAGAAAAGATTATTTATCAGATAAAATTGGTGTAACTAAAAGACTTGAATGGACAGAAAATAAATACTTTGTCACAACCGAGGAAGAGCCATTATTTGATGCCGCAGATATTTTAAGATTTGGAAAGGATTTGGTTGTACAACACGGATTTACAACTAACCTAAAAGGAATTGATTGGATAAAAAGACATTTTAAGGATCATAGAGTTCATGCTGTAAATTTCCCAGGCGATCCTTATCCAATTCATATTGATGCAACCTTTACCCCAATTAAAGAAGGGTTAATTATTAATAATCCACAACGAAGACTTCCAAAAGAACAAAGAAAATTATTTGAAGATAATGGATGGGAAATTATTGATGCTGCACAACCTGCTCATAATACCCCACCACCACTTTGTTACTCTTCAGTATGGCTATCAATGAATGTTTTAGTTCTTGACCCTAAAACTGTATGCGTTGAAAAAAGTGAAAAATATCAAGCTGAACAGTTAGATAAATTAGGTATGGAAGTTATCCCTGTAGAATTGAGAGATGCATATGCTTTTGGTGGAGGCCTTCATTGTTGTACAGCCGATGTTTATAGAGAAGGTACTTTAAAAGATTATTTTCCAAAACAATAAAATGAACGCAAAAATTAATACAAAACGTAAAAGAGTAAAATTTGCTTCAGACAATGTGACAGGAGCTTGTCCAGAAGTTTTGGATGCAATTATCAAAGCAAATGATGGTATTGCTCCTCCGTATGGTAACGATGAAATTTCAGGTGTGTTACAAGAAAAATTTTCTAAAATTTTCGAAAAGGATGTAATTGTTTACCCCACAGCATCAGGAACTGCATCAAATGCTTTAGCACTTTCTGCTATTTCTCCATCATTTGGAAATATTTATTGCCATAAATTTTCTCATATCAATGTTGATGAGTGTGGAGCCCCTGAATTTTATACAGGTGGAGCAAAACTTGTTCCATTAAACGGTAAAGACGGCAAAATAACAGTTGATGAGCTAAATGATAATATTGGAGGGTTTGGAATTGTGCATCATACTCAACCATCTAGTGTTAGCATAACTCAAGCAACAGAAACTGGTGAAGTTTATACTTTAGATCAAATTAGAAATATCTCTGAAATTGCACATAAAAAAAAATTAAAAGTACATATGGATGGTGCTAGGTTCGCTAATGCGCTTGTTTCACTTGATGTTACACCTGCAGAAATGACATGGAAATCAGGAATTGACATATTATCTTTTGGGGCAACGAAGAACGGATGTATAGCAGCTGAAGCAATTATTATATTTAATAAGGAATTAGTTGGCAATTTACCTTTTTTGTTAAAAAGATCCGGTCATCTATTGTCTAAAATGCGTTTTGTTTCTGCACAATTAGATGGATATATCTCAAATGATGTTTGGTTAAAAAATGCAAGACATGCAAATCTGATGGCAAAAAAATTAAGCGATGGTTTAGTTTCTAGTAATCAAGTTAAACTTGAATATCCAACTGAGGCAAATGAAGTTTTTGTTAAACTGCCAAAAAAGATGGTTGAGCATTTAAATTCAGAAGAATATATGATGAGCAATGAGGAATTAGGCGGTAAGACGGTTAGACTTGTTACAGCTTGGAATACCAAAAGTAGTGAAGTAGAAGAGTTTCTAAAAACTATATCTAATTAACTAGGATTTTCTTTTAAAAATTTAATATAGTTGATTACTTCATCAAATTTGTCATCAGGAATATCTTTATAAGTAGAATTAAATTTGTTTTTTACACATATTGCTACATGAGCATATGGATTTCTTCCTTTTGGATGATTTGGGTGATCAGGAAGTTGACCATCCAAATAATCGCCAGCTTCCTGAATAAATTTCCAGAGTTTACTTGTATTTTCCTTGTTCATACTGCTTCAAACTTTGTTTTATCTCAAAAAGTTCTAGGATTAATTAGATTAATAGAGATTCAACAAATTCCCAATCTATAAGATTATCAACAAATTTATCTAAATATTCAGGTCTTCTATTTCTATAATCAATGTAATATGAATGTTCCCAGACATCACAACCAAGTATTGGTTTTAAGTTATCAATTAAAGGATTAGCAGCATTAGCTGTTTTTGTAACGACCAATTTATCATTATTTAAAGATAACCAACACCAACCTGATCCAAATTGAGTTATACCTGCTTGTTTAAATTGATTTTTAAATTTTTTAACGCTTCCAAAATCTTCTACAATTTTTTTCTCAAGTTTTGACGGAATATTCCCACCACCTTTTGGCTTCATGCACTTCCAAAAAAGATTATGGTTCCAATGCTGGCTTGCATTATTAAATATTCCAGCTTTTGAGTTATCTTTTGAGCTTTTAACAATTATATCTTCCAATGACATTTCAGCCATGTCCGTATCTTTTATAAAATTGTTAAGATTTGTTATGTAGGTTTGATGATGTTTTCCATGATGTAATTCTAATGTTTCTTGTGACATTATTGGAGACAAAGCCTCATTAGAATAATCTAGTTTTGGTAATTCAAATGTCATAGTTATTTTTTATAATATTTTCTTGTAAATAAACTTAATTAAGTTGACGCAATTAAATACAAAATTAGTTTTCTAAAGCGTTTTCTTCTCTCATAAGAATAGGTCGACCATCTTGAGCAGTGTTTAAAGGTATAATCTTACCATTGTATCTTGCGCATAACGTAGGTGCACTTCTCACTTGTTCTCCCAAATTTACTTCTAAATCTGCTATAACTAATTCAACCCCTTTCAATATACTCAATATCTTCATTATTCCTCCGTTTTATGATGATGGCTTAAATATTAAACACAAGCCGTTATTACAATATCTCTTTCCTGTCGATTCAGGACCGTCTTCAAAGACATGTCCGTGATGAGCACCACATTTTGCACAATGGTATTCAATTCTTTTCATGCCAAAGCTGTAATCAACCTTAGTTTTAAAAGCTCCAGGAAGCGCCTCTGTAAATGAAGGCCAACCAGTTCCACTATCAAATTTCGAGCTAGACTTAAATAGTTTAGCTCCACAATTTGCACAGTGATAAAAACCTTCTCTTTTCTCATAATTAAGAGGGCTTGAGAATGGTCGTTCGGTTGCTTCCTCAAACATTATTTTTTTTTGGGCTTCTGTTAAATTTTGATTAATTATTTTTTTGGTTTCAGCTAATGAAATTTTGTATGGAAAAATACTGTATAATAATGATCCAAATATAGATAATTTTATAAATTTTCTTTTGTTCATAACTTTCTTAATAGATCAATATTACTTTATTTGAATGAGATATTTTGACAGTTTCGATTTTAAATTGGTAGCTCCATAATTAATGAAGCTACCAGTTATATTATTGTCCAGGAGCTTTATAGCCACTTGATACTTTTGTTGCATGATTTGCAATTTCATTCATTGGTGTTTCCTCACAAATGGCGATATTTTTAAGTGCACCACTTCCCTCAGTAGCCATTTTTATAGCAGCCATTTGCTCAAATGTGCCATGAGTTTCAACTATAAAGTCATAGGGTCCTCTTAAATATGTGTAAGATTTCATTTCAGCACCAACACTTTCAGAACACTTTCTAGCAACCTCAGATCTATCTGATCCTGGATCTTTTAAAAAGCCTGCGAATGCTTTCTCTGTAAAATTTCCCATTAAAAAAAATTTAGCCATAGATACCTCCTTGAAATGTATTATAGCACTAAAATAATTTTTTTTAATATTTTATTACTTTATAAAAAATTTATTCTCGTCCAATTTGTAATAATTGAGGTGGTTCAAATACTCCACTTTGTATTTCGCTGTTTGATATATTTATCATGGATTTGGCAACTATTTCTGCATTTATCGATTTATATTTTTTTAAATCTCCAACTAAAATTGGCGATATACATTTCATTGCGAAAATACCTATTTTTTCTCCCAATCTTTCCTCTATTCTTTTTCCAATTAAAAATGAAGGTCTAATTACAATAAATTTTTTAAAGTTTAGTTTTCTTAATTCTTCTTCAGCCATACCTTTATTTTTTAGATACAAATTTGTTTTTTTTGAACTGGCACCCAATGAAGAAATATAAGTAAAATTTTGTACATTATTATCGCTACAAATTTTTCCAATTGTTACAGGTAAATTGTACTCGGTGTTTATATAATCTTGTTTGTTAGGTGTTTTTTTTCTTGTAGTTCCAATACAAAAAAAACAATCATCGCCTTTTATTTCTGGCTTAATATTTTCTAATTTTGTAAAATCTGTTTGAATAACTTCTATTTTAGGATCAATTTTTGAAGTAGAAGATCTTACAAAAACCTTGATTTTTTTATATTTTTGATCACTGGCTAACAATTTAAGTAATATTCCACCAATTAATCCAGTTGAACCGAATATTAATGCTGTTTTCATAATTTTGAACTTACACTAAATTTTCTTAAATTCGTTTAAATTATTTGGTTCATCTATTGGTTCAGTTGAAGGATTAAGTTCTATACCGGCTGGAGTTATCGTTTGTGGCATAGGTGCAAATTGTGAATCTGGGTTATCTCCAGACTCTCTAATTTGCATTCTATATATTCCAAATAAACCAATAAATGAATGAAATATAATTAAAAAAATAAAAAATCCATTTTCTCCTAAAAATTCCATAAATAATGAGCACATAAAAGGACCGCAAATTGCACCAAGACCAAAAACAAATTGTAATCCTGCTCCTGCTGCTACAAATTTTTCTTTTGGTATAAAATCATTTGTGTGTGCAAAAATTAATGCAAACATTGGTAGACTACAAAAAGAAAAACACATTATACAGATATAAAAAAAAATTTTTGATGTAGCTAAACCTGCAGGCATATACATTTGACCCGAGGAAATAATCGCCAAAAAACAAAATAAAGCTGCTCCAAATGTTGTATAAATAATTACAATTCTTCTGTCTAAAACATCTGATAATTTTCCTATTGGCCATTGAGATATAGCTCCAGATATGGCGAATAAAAAGGTTACTATTGATACTTCTAAAATACTAAAATTCATCGATGTAGCATAAACTGCAATCAATGAGAAAACAGCTGAATGTGATATTCCAATTAAAAAAGAACTTACAACACCAAATGGTGATGATTTATAAACTTCTTTTAGCTTCATACCTGATATTTTTTTAAAGTTTGGAGCTTTTCTTTTCGTTAATAATATTGGAACAAGAGACAATGACATAAATAAAGATATCAGTATAAAAGGTTGAAAGTTTTCTGGTTTACTAAAGTTTATGAAAAACATTCCAATCGCCATAGAGGCATACATAACAATCATGTAGATTGATAAAACACTACCTCTATTCTTATTTGTAGATCTATCGTTTAACCAACTTTCAGCAATTGTATAAAGACAAACCATGCTAAATCCAGAAATCATTCTAAGCACAAACCATGAAATAGGATTTACAAAAATAGAGTGTAATAAGACTACAATTGAAGTGACAGAAGCAAAAGCTGCAAATACTCTAATATGTCCAACTCTATGAATTAATGATTGTATAATTTTTGCTCCAATAAAATATCCAACAAAATATCCAGAAAATAAAAAACCTGTCGATGATAGACCAAAATTTTCTTTAACTGCTCTAACACCTAAAAGAGTACCTTGAAAACCATGAGCGAGCATTATAAATGCCATACCCATAAAGAGAGCCCAAGAGTTTTTTATAATTTTGTTCATAAAATTAGCGGTGTTTATGGGCGATCTAATTTTAAATCAAGACAAATTTGTGACAAAAAGAAAAATAATTTTATTTAGAGGAAGATTTTAATTTTAGATAAGAGTGAACAGCTATAGTGAAAATAATTACAAGTCCACCAACTATTGTCTCTATACTCGGCTGTTCTTTGATAACTAACCAAACCCAAATGGGTCCTAAAATGGTCTCTAGAAGAAAAAACAGATTAACTTCCTCGGCAGGTATAAATCTTGGAGCAATCGTCACCAAAACGAATGGTATTGCTACACACAAAATACACATTAAAGGTATATAAATCAGGTCTTTTTCAACTAACTCATAACTTTCAACGAAAAAGAGAGCAAATAGAGCTACTGTAAGCTTACCAACAACTGCTGAAGGTAGCAAATCTCTATCTTTTGCCGACCTGATTATTACCGCGTTGGTGGCGAGTCCAAAAGCTGTTGTTATACCCATAAGATCACCAAACAAATTACCCAACTCTAGAGAGTCGTAAAATATATATATAACAGCGACTAAAGTAATGGCTATAGCTATCCAAGTCTTCTTATCGGGAACCTCTTTTAGAAATAATGCACCAAGGATTGCCGAAAGCATGGGTGCCATTGCAATCATTATTAGTGTATTTGCTACATTTGTATTTTGTATTGAAATTATAAATGTGATGTTACAAATCGAAAAACTAATAATATAAAAAATACCAGCATAACCAACATTCAAAAATGCTTTTATAAAGTTTTTTTTATAAAATATGAGAAGTCCAATTAATACAGCTACAAATGGTATCGCACCTCTATAAAACAATAATCCCCAAGTATCTATAGAAGATAATCTTATAAAAAGTGAATCTGGTGTGATAAACATCACAGCTATAAATGCAAGGGATGATCCTTTTTGCTGATTTGACAAATTTTTCAACTATAAACCTTTCCAAAAAGTCTTAGCCAAGTTTATCTGAGATAAATCAAAATATGTTTTTATACCCGTTGGTGATGTTACATTTATATCCCCATTTAACTTTCCATCAATGAAGTCTATTCCTGCAAAGTATATTCCATCTTTCTTAATTTTTTTTGCAATAATATTTGAAACTTTTAGCTCTTTATTACTTAAAAATGCAATTTTAGGTTTTGCACCTTTGCTCATATTGCTCAATATTGATCCTGATTTTGGAACTCTAGATATAGCTCCACAAACCTTACCATTTATAATAAAAACTCTTTTATCTCCAAACTTAATTTTATTTAAAAATTTTTGACACATAATGTGACCATGTTTTTTCAATATTTGTTTTATTTTAAACAAATTAAGCTTTCCTGAAATAAGATTTATATCATTGCCACCATAGCTGTGAATAGGTTTAATTATTATCTTTTTATGTTTTTTGAAAAATTTTTTAATTTCAATCAAATCTTTAGTAAATATTGTATCCGCCATATAACTTTTAAAATTTAAAGAATAAAATTTTTCTGAAATATTTCTTACTGAAGTAGGATCATTAATAATTTTTGTTTTATCTTTGATTCTATCCAACATTAATGTTGTAGAAATATATTCCAAGTTAAAAGGTGGATCCTGTCTGATTAAAATATATTTTGCAAAGGATAAGTCTAATTTTGATTTTTTTAAAATTTTATAAAATTTCTTTTTTGAATAATCAATTTTAATAAAATACCCTTCACTTACAGTTTTTCCTCTTATATTCGATAAATTTTCTGGATAATAATAAAATAATTTATAACCCTTGTTTTGAGCTTCGTGAGCTAAAAAAATAGTAGTATCTGTTTTGATATTTATTTTTTTTAAATTATCACCTTGTATAGCAACAATTTTATTGGTCATATAAATCATTCAAATTTTCGGAATTTGAATACTTACTTACTATATTATCAGCATTTGTTTTTTTATTTTTTACAATTTTTTCTAAGTGATCTAAAAACTTTGCTTCACTTAATTTTTTTCTATTTAAAAAGTCTCTCTTTTTTAATCCTGATTTTGATATATCTAATAGTCTCTCTGCCCAATACGAAATATCCTTGCCCATCAAATTAGTTTTTAAGCCATCTTTAGGGGCATTTTTATAAGCTGAAAGAACTTCATTAGCTTCCCAATTTTTAATTAAATCTAAAGCTTCTTCCAGATTTCCATAAAGTAATCCTGTAAAGAGGGCAGGACCAGCACATAAACACTCCCATCCGCACGCATCCATTGATCTTAATTCGATATATTGTTTTAATCTGTTCTCTGTAAATATTGTTCCTAAATGCGTATCAAGATCATTAGTACTAGGAATTTTATTTCCAATTTCTTTTATTTCTCCATTCATAAAGTTTTTAAATAAATTTTTTTTTCCAGATATATAATTACCTTCACTTTGTAAAAATAAGATTGGATAATTCATAATATAATCTGCATATTTTTCAAAATTTACATCTTTTAAAAAAAACTCAGGCAACCCACCTCTAGATGTTTCTTGCCAAACTTTAGATCTGTAAGATAAGTATCCACTATTACTTTTTTCAACTATAGAGGAATTTGCGAAAAGTCCGATAGATATTGGAACCAAATTATTTGCCAACTTAAATTTTTTTATAAAATCTTCTTCTGAGGTATAATCTAAATTTAATTGCGTACCTGCAGTTTTATACATCATATCCAAACTTAGTTTTCCTCCAACAGGCATATCTTTGGTCATAACCTTATACCTTTTTTTTGGATTATTAGGTATATCCTCAAGTTTAGATATAGGATCATATCCAGCACTTACTATTTTAAAATCTAATTTTTCAATTACCTGATTTAACTCAAATAAATATTCATGAGATTCAGCACAAGCTTCATGAATATTATTTAATTTTGCTCCAGATAGCTCTATTTGATTACCAGGCTCTAAAGTAATACTTTTACCATTCTTAGTTAACGCTATTGGATTTTTTTCCTCAAAAATAGGTTTCCAGCCAAACTCATATAAATTTTCAAACATTTTCTTGATTTTGGAATAATCAATTCTCGTATTTGTTTTTTTGTCAAAAATAAATTTTTCATGCTCAACTCCAATCTTCAAATTAGATTTATCCTTTGAGCCTGACTTAAAGTGTTCTATTATTTGTTCCTTTGTTTCTATCATTAGCTTATATTGTTTCTTTTTAGATAATCTTCAATTTCCTTTATATTACTTAATTTGTTAGAGCAAGTTTGATTTTTACATATAACAATTTTTGCCTCTTTTATCTCATTATCTAGATATTTAAATGTAGCTCTAGTAAAAAAATTTTTTTGCAAATACTTTTTTATATTAGGATCTAAATTTTGCTTTCCATGAATTGTAAAAGATATACTTTCATTACAAATATCCAATGATTTAACAAAACTAAACATTTGTGCAAAGTTTGAGTTTAAAACTTGGTGGAAACTTTTTTTTAAAATATCAATTTTTTCAAACCATATTTTGTCACTAGTTATTATATATATTTTATTACATAAGTTTAAATATACGCTATTTCCATTTGGTATATTATTATCATTTAGATCTACTGGTTGTACAAATAGGTCATTGTCCAATATTTTATTTTTCTGCATTAAGCCTGATTTTTTATCAAAGAAGTATTCCCAGGTTTTTATTAAAATATCTTTTGCTTTTTCGATGTATTTAACGTCACCATCTAATTCATAAATAGTTATCAAAAGACTAGCATAGTATACGTAATCTTCCAAAAAAGCGTCAATCTCTGTGTCTTGATAGCAATGGAAAATTTTGTCTGACAAATATTTTTCCAATATCTTTATACTAACAAGAGTATTTTGTTTTAGTTCTTCATTATCAGTTACTAGCGATGAAAGAAGAAGTGTTTCTAATAAAAAACAATTTTGATCAGTTTGAGATTTATCATCAAATAATGGTTTAGTACGTTTATTTCTTTGATCTAATAACGTTTTTTCAGTGTTTGAGATTTCTTTAATCTCATCATGAGAAAGTTTATTATGAGTTTCTATTAAAATATTATTACCTTCAAAATTTCCCTCTTCAGTTAAATTATATTTTTTTGCAAATACATTAAATTTAGAACCCAAAGTATTTTTTAGTTCTGCATAATTCCATACATAATATTTACCTTCAACACCATCGCTATCGGCATCATATGCAGACCCATAAAGATCAAAATCATTTTTAAATTCTGAATTGATAAAATTTATGGTTTGCTCTAACTTTCCTTTGTAATAAAGATTATTAGTTTTTTGAAAGAATTTATTTAATAATCCTATATATTGAATATTATCATAAAGCATTTTTTCGAAGTGAGGGATAATCCAATTTTCATCAACAGTATATCTTGCTATACCACCAGCTAAATGATCATACATTCCTTTTGAAGAAATATTGTAAAGTAAAGTTTCAACGGGTTTAAAGTATTCCTCTTTTCCTGTTTTTAAATAAAAATAAAACATTGCATCAAATAAATAAAATTGGGGAAACTTAGGAGCTCCTTTGAAACTTCCATTATCTTTATCGAGGTGTTGTATAATTTTTTCTAAAAATGGCTCTAATGGTTGATTCAATACTGCTGATCTTTGATTAATTTTACCAAATATTTCTTGCATTTGGGGAGCTTGATCAAGAATTTTTTGTCTATTTTTGTTATATACGTCAGATACATTATTTAGAACTTTTTGAAAATCTGGTCTTCCATGCATTTCTTTTGGTGGGAAATAAGTTCCACCAGTGAAAGGAACTCCGTTTTCATCAAGAAACATGGATAAAGGCCAGCCCCCTTGAGTTCCTGTTAGAATAGATAAACTTCTTTGAAAAACATAATCTAAATCAGGTCTTTCTTCTCTATCAACTTTAATGTTTATAAATTTCTCATTCATTATTTTAGCTGTTTCATCATCTTCAAAACTCTCATGCGCCATCACATGGCACCAATGACAACTTGCATACCCAACGCTTAGAAATATTGGTTTCTTTTCTTTTTTTGCTTGTTCTAAACTTTCTTTATTCCAAGCTAACCAATTTACAGGATTATCTTTATGTTGCTTTAAATAAGGACTTTTCTCTTCCTTTAGTCTATTAGTCATGTTTTCTTTTAAAAATTAGTGATGATAAAAAGGTTTTCTATCAAATATTTTTTTAACCATTGGTTCAAATTCTTCTAAAGACATCGATTTATAATTAGGATCAAAAGAAGACTGGTCGTATTTTTCACAAAAATCAACAGTATCTTGATAATATTTGTGATCTTTGAATTTATCCCTGGCGTTTCTATCCCCACCTAAATGATGAGCACTATAATAAGTTTGAAAAAGTCCATGATGAAGGATTATCCAATATGTTTTCTCAGAAACATATGGTCTGATTATCGAAGCTGCATATTGAGAATGGTTCATAGGTGCCAAATCGTCTCCTATGTCATGAAGTAAAGTTGCTACAACCATCTCTTCACTTTCTCCGTTCTTGTATGCTCTTGTGGCTGCTTGTAAAGAATGTTCTAATCTAGTTATTTGATAACCCTCAAGAGTTGTAGTTTGACTTGCAAGATACTTAAGTAATCTATCTGCTGTTTTACGTTCAAAATTTTTTTCATACTTTTCTAATAATTCATAATCTTCTTTTGAACCATTTTTCATTTCAGTAAAATTTACTTTTTTCATCAATTACTTGATCCTGTACTTAACAATGATAATTGTGTAACTTTATCCTCTCCAAGTTCATCAATTATTTTTACTGGATAATCACCAGTAAAATGATGATCAGTTAATTGTGGATAAGCATCATTTCTCTTTTCAAAACCCATTCCTCGATATAAACCATCTAAAGTTAAAAATTTAAGTGATTTTGCTTTTATAAACTCTTTTATTTCATCTACTGATTTATTTGCTGCTAATAGTTCTTTTTTTGTAGGTGTATCAACTCCATAAAAATCTGGGTATTTTATTTCAGGACTAGCTATCCTAACATGTATCTCTTTAGCACCATTATCATATAACATCTTTACAATCTTTGAAGAGGTAGTTCCTCTAACTAGAGAGTCATCAACCAAAATAATTTTTTTATTTTTTATAACAGAAACATTTGCATTTAATTTTAATTTAACTCCTAAACTTCTAATCTGCTGTGACGGTTCTATAAAAGTTCGACCAACATAATGATTTCTTATCAGACCTAAATCAAAATTTATTTTTTTTTCTTCCGCGTAACCTAATGCAGCTGCATTTCCAGAATCTGGTACAGGCACAACCAAGTCAGCATCTAAATCGTCCTCTTTTGCTAATTCAGCTCCAAATCTTTTTCGATATTCATAGGCTGTTTTGCCATTCAAAATACTATCTGGTCTTGAAAAATAAATATATTCAAAAACACACGGTCTCACTTTTTTTTGAGGAAATGGCTTAATACTTTTTAATTCATCATTTTCTACATAAACAATTTCACCATTTTCAACTTCTCTAACAAATTTTGCACCGATAATATCAAAAGCACATGTCTCAGATGCAAAAACATAAGAGTTTTTTAATTTTCCTATGACCAGAGGTCTAATTCCATAAGGATCTCTAACACCAATAAGAGTATTTTGTGTCATCATAACTAATGCATATCCCCCTTGAATTTGAAATAGAGCATCAATAACTTTGTCAATTGTCTTTGGTCTTTTTGATTTTGCTATAAGTTTTACTATGGTTTCTGTATCTGATGTTGTGTAAAAGATTGAGCCTTCTTCAACCATTTTATTTCTAAGTGTAATTGCATTCGTTAGATTTCCATTATGCGCAACACCAATTCCACCTGAATTAGTATCAGCAAAGAATGGTTGTACATTTCTTAAAGCAGTTCCGCCAGTTGTAGAATATCTATTGTGACCTATTGCATAATTTCCTGGTAAGTTTTTTAAAACTTTTTCATCATTAAAGTTGTCACCAACTAAACCAAATCTTTTTTCAGAGTGATATTTTTCGCCATCAAATGATACAATTCCACAACCTTCTTGCCCTCTATGTTGTAATGCATGAAGTCCTAAAGCCGTTAAGGTCGATGCTTCTGGTGTATTACTTATACCAATGACAGCACACTCCTCTTTTAATTTAGGGTTATACATCTTGAACTTTTTCTTTAGCATCTTCATATTGTTTTTGATTTGGAAATACCTTTATAAGATAGATACTACCTTTTTCAACCCAAGGAAATGTTAACGAATCTTTTAAATTTAACGGCCATTTTTTGCTATCGTAGACGACGTCAATAGCAGTGAATAAACAAACAATTAGTACATAGCTTTTAGCGATTCCAAAAAAAAAACCAAAAACTTTATCGATTGAACCTAATCCAGTGTAAGTAACAACTTTACTTATTGCTTTATTTCCTAAAAGAATAAGAAATATTATTAAGATAAATAATATTACACCAACAGTTATATCAAGAACATATTCACTGTCTAAAATACCATCAAAGTAAGGCTTTACTTTTGGAAATAAATAAATTGTTAAAATATATGCCAAAACCCATTTGGCGGCTGACAATAAACTTAAAACAAAACCTTTTCTAGATCCTTGAATTAAAAAATAAATGGTTAATACAAAAAAAATATAATCAAATAATGTTACTTGTATTAAAAAATCCTGAATAGCTTCAATCATTAATTGAATGGTTTAATTTTAAGCAATAAAGAAGGTAAAAGTGTTAAAACTGAAACCATTGCAAGTAACATGGCAATCCCAGTGAATACACCAAAGTAAATTGTTGGTATAAAATTTGACATTACTAAAATTGAAAATCCAAAAACTATTGTAATTGAAGTATTTAAAATAGCTTTACCGACAGTTGAGTGACATAATTTTAATGTTTTGTTATAATTTCTTATCTTTGCATACTCCTCTTTAAATCTATAAATATAATGAATACTATTATCTACAGCTATACCTATAGTTATTGCTGCTATTGTAATTGTCATCATATCAAGAGGAATTCCCAATAATCCAATTAAACCTAATATAAAAAAAGCTGCTATAAAATTTGGCACAACACCTATTAAAGCTAATTTTAAATTTTTGAAAAGAATTATAAACATTATAAAAATTCCAAGCATCACAAATCCAAGAGTTAAAATTTGAGATTTGAATAAACTTTGTAAAAGATTATTGAAAAGAATTAATACACCGCCTAATTTAAACTCATCTTTTTTTAAATCTAATTTATTTTCAAGGTCAGAATTTATTTTAATAAGCAAATCATTTCTCCTTAAATTATCTAAAGAATCTTTTATTCGTAGACTTATCCTAGCCTCAGAGTCTTTTATAGATATATACGGATCTACAATTTCTTTTTTTATATTATCTGGTATTTTAGTATACAAAACACCCATTTCTAATGAACCTAACTCTTTATTGTTATTTAATTGAGTAGCAACATCAATAATTGATGAAAAAGAAAGCACTTTTCCAATTGGCTCCAAAGAGTCTAAATAGTTATGGACCTTTTTTATCTTATCAATTTTGTCTTTAGTAAACCAATATTTTTCATCATTCTCATCTTCATCGCCCCAATCGTCTTCTTCATCTTCAGATTTTTGTTCATCATCATCTTGTTTTGGAAATTTTAAAATAACTTCAAGTGGTGTTGTACCACCTAATTTTTCATCTATAAGTTTCATTCCTTTATAAATTTCTGTGTTTTTATCAAAATAATTTATAAAACTGTTTTCTACTTCAAGTTTTGAAATTCCTAATATACTTAAAAATACAATTATTAAGGTGGTTCCAAATATTGTATTTTGATTTGAAACTGAAACGTTGCTGAAAAAATTAGTAATCTTGGTACCTTTTTCCTCTTTTAAAGCAACTTTATTAAAATTAAATAAATTAATTAATGTTGGCAATAAACTAAAAGTAATAAGAAATGAAATTATTAGACCAAAAGTCATCATAAATCCAAAATCTATTATTGGTTTTATTTCACTAAACACTAAAGACAAGAAAGCAAATATAGTTGTCAAAGCTGTATACAAAATAGGCCAAAACATTTTAGTCGTCGTCAAAGAAATAATTTTAAATTTATCTAACTTTGGAAATTGTTTTGAAAGCTGAAGATATCTTGTGCTAATATGAATATTCATAGCCATTGTTAAAATCAACATTAAAGCTATAAAGTTAGATGATATAACGGTAACTTTCCAACCTAAGATACCTAGAAGTCCTGTCATTATTATAACTGAAAAAAAACAACTGCTTATAGGTACAATTATCCATATCAATCTTCTAAATACATACCAAAGAGTTGCAACGATAAATAAAAAAACTCCAAGTCCAAAAACAATGATATCATTTTTTATAAAAGTCATCATGTCATCTGCGATCATCGGTATCCCGCCCAAATGAATTTTACTATTAGAGCTAAAATTTTTTATTACTTGTCTTATTTCTAAAATATTTTGATGATTTTGTTTTTTTAATTTATCTTTATATATCTCTTCTTCTTTTTTACTTTTAAAGTCTTTTATTTTATCTTTAGACTTTAAATAAACTATAATACCAGACGTTTTACCATCTTCACTGATTACAAAATTCCTAAAAACAGGACTATTTAATATTTCATTAAATCCTCTTTCTTTATCAATGCCTTGTGAACTAAGTGTAGAGTAGTTTTGCAGTCTCTTTATAAGCGGTTCATCAGAGCTGTTTAGTAAAGGAATATCTAATAGTGTGATTACACTATGCACCCAATTAAGTTTTTGAATTTCACTTTTTAATTTTATAAGATTTTCAATAGAATTTTCATCTATCATACTTTCTTTTGGAGTGTAAGTAAGAACTAAAAATTCTTTTGCGCCATATCTTTCGTTTATTTCATTTAAATATTTTAAATCTGGATCACCCTCTATTAATAAAGTTTCAGATGATGCATCAAGTCTAAAATTTTTGGAATAGTAACCAAAAAAACAAAGACATATTAATAATAAGATTAATATCAAGCCTGGTTTTTTTAAAATATAATTCTGATATAATTTAGCTAACATTAACTATTAGCTTTTATAATTTAATTTAATTATTTTGAATATCCTTAAATTTAGTAAACATTGCTTCAAATTCCAGCATTATATTTCCAGTTGGTCCATGTCTTTGCTTCTGTATTATTAATTCTGCCAAATGTGAGACTTCATTCATTTTTGCCTGCCATTCAGCATGTTCTACTGTTGCTGGCCTAGGCTCCTTTCCTTGTAAATAGTATGCTTCTCTATAGACAAACATCACAACATCAGCATCTTGCTCAATTGATCCAGATTCTCTTAAATCTGATAACTGAGGTTTTTTATCATCCCTTTGCTCAACAGCTCTTGAAAGTTGTGAAAGAGCCAATACTGGAACGGATAATTCTTTTGCCAATGCTTTTAATCCTTGAGTAATTTCAGATATTTCTTGAACACGTCCATTGTTAGAGTTGGATGCTTTCATTAATTGTATATAATCTATTACTACTAAATTAAGACCAAATAATCTTTTTATTCTTCTTGCCCTGTTGCTTAAAGCCGCAATTGATATTGCCGGTGTTTCATCAATAAATAGTGGAAGTTCAGATATATCTCTTGAAGTCTCTATGAATTTATCAAATTGCTCCTCAGAAATCTTTCCTCTTCTAATATCGTTTGATTTAATTCTTGATTGCTCTGCTAAAATTCTAGTTGAAAGTTGTTCTGAGGACATTTCAAGAGAAAAAAATGCTACAGAACTTTTTTCACCTTTTTCTTGAATATTTTTTGCTGCATTGAACGCAATGTTAGTTGCTAAAGCTGTTTTTCCCATGGAAGGTCTTCCAGCTATAATTAATAAATCTGATTTATGCAGTCCACCCAATCTATCATCTAAATCTTTAAAACCAGTTGGAACACCCACTATACCTTCTTCATTTTTATAAGCATTTGAAGCCATCTCAATTGTTTGTTTCATGGCTTCATCAAATTTTATTAGTGATGAGCTAAAAGATCCTTTTTCCGCCAAATCAAATAATGACTTTTCATAACTTTCAATTATTTTTTGACCATCTGTTTCCAAATCATTTAATTTTGCTGCATCTATAACCTCACTAGAAATTTTTATTAATTCTCTTTTTACGTACAGATCGAAAATAAGTCTTGAATATTCAATTGCTTGTCTTGATGATGTAGAAAATTTAGTAATTTTGACTAAATATTCAGGAATATTAAGTTCATCTTTTTCTTTCTCAAAATAATTTTTTAATGTTATTGGATTAGCAAGCATTCCTCCATAAATTAGCTTTTCTAAAGCCTCGAAAATTTTTTTATGAATTGGATCATAAAAATTTTTACTTGATACTATTAAACTTATTTCATCAAAAATTTCATTAGTTAAAAGTACAGATCCAATTATTGACTGCTCAGCTTCAATATTATTTGGAAGCTCATCAGCTTTACTATTTAAAACGTTTAATGTTTGAACCACAACTTAAAATAAATAATTATTTTTAAATTTCAAAATAAATTAATTAATGGGGAAAAAAATGTATAATTATTGATTTTCTTCTTTTGGTAAAATTTTTATGTTTATTTGTGATTGTATTTCTGGATGAAGACTCAAAAAAACCTTGAAAGTACCTATTGAATTAATTTCTTTAACAGGTTGTATCATCGAAGGGTTTATCTCAATTTTATCATTTTCTCTGATAATTTTTGAGATTTCGGTTGGTTTTACAGATCCATATAGTTCTCTATTTTCGGTAACTAATTTTTTTAAGATATATTCTTTATCATTAATTTTTTCATTTATAGATTTAGCATCATTTTTTTTCTCTAAGTCTTTTTTATTGAGATCATTTTTAATTTTTTCTACCTCTTTGATATTTTCTTTCGATGCAAATAAAGCTTTTTTTTGAGCTATTAAAAAGTTTCTAGCAAATCCTCTTTTAACATCTATAATTTCTCCTATTGAACCAACTTTCCTTACGTTTTCTAACAGTATTACTTTCATAATTAAATCAGCGCTAAATTTCTAGCTCTTTTTATAGATATTGATAAGTCTCTTTGTTTTTTTTGACTTACAGAAGTTATTCTAGAAGGTAGAATTTTACCATTTTCAGATATATATCTTCTTAGCAATTTTATGTTCTTATAATCAATTTTAGGTGCTCCCTTACCAGACAAAGGACATTTTTTTTTAAATTTATACTTTTGATTTTGAAAAACACTCAATTTAGAAAAATTATTTTGTGTATTTTTTTTCTTAATATTTCTTTTTTTCATTAATTATTTACTCTTTTCTGTTTCATCATTTTTTTTAAAATAGTCAGTTTCTAAATCATGTTCTTTTACTTTAACTGTTAAATATCTTAACAAGTTCTTATCTAATTTCTCATTTTTTTCTAACTCTTTAATGGTTTTACCTTTACCTTCAATTTTAAAGTGAAGATAATTTCCTTTTTTATTTTTCTTAATTAGGTAAGACAGATGCATCAAACCCCAAGTTTCAAACTTCACTATATTACCTTCATTGCCTTCAATAATTTTTTTATATTTTTCTTCAATTTGTTTGATTTGACTTGGAGAAACGTCAGGCCTTGCAATTAATGTATGCTCGTAATAGTTCATATATTTTTATAGAAAAATTGAGGATATACTATTATAAATTTTCAATTACAATATAAAAAAACACATATTTTATTAACTTTTTTATGTTTTCAGTATTATTTCCTGGTCAAGGGTCTCAAATTGTAGGTATGGCAAAAGAATTTTATGATAATTTTAGTTATGTGAAAGATTTTTTTGATCAAGCTGATGATATACTAAAAAAAAAGTTATCTAAAATTATTTTAGAGGGACCAAAAGAGGATCTGGACCTTACAGAGAATACACAGCCATCAATTTTTTTAACAAGCTATTCAATTTTCAAAGTAATTGAAAATGAAACAAGCTTTAATATAAGGAATGCAAAATTTTTTGCAGGCCATTCTCTAGGAGAATATTCGGCATTATGTTGCGCTGAATCAATTAATTTTGAACAAACAATTGAATTACTTAAATATAGAGGAATTGCTATGCAAAATGCAGTACCAATAGGTGGTGGAGGCATGGTTGCTGTTCTAGGTGTTCAAATAGATGTATTAAATGAAATAATGAAAAATAATAAAGATAAATTTAAATGTTATATTGCAAATGATAATTCGACAGGTCAGATTGTAGTAAGTGGAAAGTCAGAATTTTTAGATTTATTTTGTTCTGAATTAAAAAATAAAAATCATAAATATGTAAAATTACCTGTAAGTTCACCTTTCCATTGTCCTTTAATGAGCAAAGCAGCAATTGAAATGAAAGAAAAAATAAATAAAATAGAATTTAAAGATCCAAAGGTAGACATAATATCAAATGTGACAGCAAATTTAATAAATAGATCGGAAGAAATAAAAAAACTCCTTATAGATCAAATTGAGAAACCTGTAAGATGGAGAGAAAGCATTATAAACATGATAAATTTAAATATTGATCATTTCATAGAAATAGGACCAGGCAAGGTACTATCTGGATTAGTAAAAAGAATTGATAGAAATGTTAAATTAAATCAGGTAAACACTTTAAGTGACATAAAAAGTCTTTTAAATGATTGATTTAAATAATTTAAATATAATATTAACTGGATCAACTGGTGTTATAGGTAGATCAATTTTAGATAAATTAATTTTGGCAAATGCCAATGTTATAGCTACAGGCACAAATCAAATTAAATTAGACTCTATAAAAGAAAAATATCCAAAAGTTATTATAAAAAAATTTGATAATTCTATACATTCTTCAATAGATAAATTTATTGATGAATGCAATGAGATTTTTAAAAACAAAATAGATGTACTAATTAACAATGCAGGAATTACTTCTGATAATTTGGCAATTAGAATGAAAGATGAAGAATGGAATAATGTTATAAATTTAAATTTAACTTCTTCATTTTTATTGAGTAAATATTCTATAAAAAAAATGATTAAAAATAAAAATGGAAAGATAATTAATATTACCTCAGTTGTAGGCCACACAGGTAACGTCGGCCAGTCTAACTACG
This sequence comes from uncultured Pelagibacteraceae bacterium, assembly GCA_902577875.1. GTDB lineage: Bacteria > Pseudomonadota > Alphaproteobacteria > Pelagibacterales > Pelagibacteraceae > Pelagibacter. The sequence goes on from CACHAX010000008.1 coordinate 25,952, forward strand.
CAGCCTCTAAAGCTGGATTAATTGGTATGTCAAAGAGTCTCGCTTTAGAATATGGAAAAAAAAATATCAAAATAAATTGTGTATCCCCAGGTTTCATTAAATCTAATATGACAGATAAAATTAATGATAATTTTAAACAATCTTTACAAGACAAAATTTCATTAAATAGATTTGGTTTGCCCGAGGATGTCGCTAATGCTGTTGTTTTTTTGTCATCTGATTTATCAGACTATATTACTGGAGAGACTATACATGTGAATGGAGGCATGTATTTTAGTTGACATTATAATATAAATATCTATTAAGAAATTTAACTTAAAGGAAAATATGTCAGAAGATATCTCTAGCAAAGTAAAAAAAATAGTTGCAGACCACTTAGGCATTGATGAAGCTAAAGTCACGGAAGAATCAAGTTTCATAGACGATTTGGGCGCAGATAGCTTAGATACAGTTGAATTAGTTATGGCTTTTGAAGAAGAATTTGGCTCTGAAATTTCAGATAGTGATGCTGAAAAGATACTTACTGTAGGCGATGCAGTAAAATTTATCGAAAATAAAGCAAACTAAATTTATAAAAAATGTCCAGCTTTAAAAAAGGTGGAATATTTATTCTTTCCTCTCCATCTGGTGCAGGAAAAACCACTCTAGTAAAAAAAATTGCAAAAAATAAAAACTTTTTCATATCTATCTCACATACCACCAGATCACCAAGGTTGAATGAAAAAGATGGAAAAGATTATTATTTTACGTCAAAAAATTATTTTAAAAAACTTATTACAAAAAATAAATTTTTAGAGCATGCAAAAGTTTTTAATAATTATTATGGTTCATCAAAAAAATTGGTTTTAGAAAAATTAAAAGAAGGAAAAAATATTATTTTTGATATAGATTGGCAAGGAACAAGACAGATCAGAAATAAAAAATTAAAATTTAAACTTCTGACAATATTTATATTACCTCCATCAAAAAAAGAATTATATAAAAGATTAATTAAAAGAGAAAAAAAAAATATGAAAACAGTTGAAAAAAGAATGAAGGGATTTAAAAAAGATTTATCAAGATGGAAAGAATATGATTTAGTTGTAATTAATGATGATTTAAACAATTGTTATAATAAAATTATGAAAGAAATAAAAAATAAAAAAAAAATTTATTTCGACAAGAAATTTATTAGTAATCATGTTAAAAAATTACTAATTTAAACTTTCATAAGTTTTACAAATTTCAATATATTGATCGATTGACAGATTTTGAGGTCTTAAATTTAAATCTATGTTTAATTTTTTTGCTATATCTTCGTAATTAAAAAATAACTGTTTCATTGGTTTTTTTATCATTTTTCTTTTTTGGTTGAAAAAAATATTTGTTATATGTTCAAGATTTTTGGTATTTTTCAATTTTTCAATTTTTTTTTTTGGCTCAAACGTTATTAGCGAACTCCAAACTTTAGGTATGGGATAAAAATTCTTAGGATTAATATCAAATTCTTTTGTTCTACACATTTTCCATGCAGTTAAAATTGACAATCTTCCATAATTTTTTGAATTTTCTTTTGCAATAATTCTGTCCGCAACTTCTTTTTGGAATACAAAGATAAATCTTTCAAAAATTTTATTTAAATCATTTAGTCTGATAAAAGATATTAAAATTTTAGTAGAAATATTATAAGGCAGATTTCCAAAAACTTTAATTGGAGAATTAAACTTAAATTTTTCTATACAATTTAAAATATCTTCATTGATTACTTCAATATTATCAAATTTCTTATTTAATTTTTTTGATAATTCTGTGTCTTTTTCAATAACAATTAATTTATTTGGTTTTTTTTCTAATATTTTTTCTGTTAAATTACCTGTCCCTGGACCGATCTCTAAAACAATATCTTCTTGACATAAATTTCCAGCCTTGACAATATTTTCTAGTGTATTTTTCTCATTTAAAAAGTTTTGGCCAAGGCTTTTTTTTGGCATTAGATTAATTTAAGCTGTCTACAAACTTCATTGCATAGTAAAATGAAGATGGATCTGATTTATTTTTGCCTATCATTTGAGTATTAGGCCCGTGGTCTGGCGATATTCTAATAAAGGGTAATCCAACAGTTATATTTATCGCATTAAAATTAAAAAGAGTTTTTATTGGAACTAAAACTTGATCATGATACATACCGATAACTAAATTATATTTTGTAATATTTTTTTTTAAAAAAAAGGTATCTGCAGAAAATGGACCATCAATATTTAATCCTCTTTTTTTCAGTGTTTTTATGGCGGGAATTATAATTTTTTCCTCTTCGCTATATTTGTCAGTAGTTTCGCAATGTGGGTTTAAACCTAATACTGCAAAATTAACCTTTTCCCTTAATATTTGATGATAAAATTCATTTAACTTTATTACATTCTTAATAATTTTATCTTTTGTAATCTTTTTCGTAATATATTTTACTGGAACGTGAGTAGTTATAGGAGAAACTGAAAATTTCTTATTATAAATTAACATAATTTCATCTTTAGATGAAGTTTTTTTAGAAAGATATTCAGTTACACCTAAATATTTTTTTTTTAAAAAAGTTTTTTTTGATATTGGGCCGTTTATTAAAACAACATTATTATTGCAACCCTTTATAATTTTAAGTGATGTATTAAAGCAATCTTCAATATATTTATTTGATTTATTTGAAATATTAGAAAAGACTTTGTTAAATTTATAATTTATATTTATTAGATTAACTTTTGATTTTTCAGCTTGTTTTAATTTATTTATGATCTTAAAATTGATCGTATAGTGTAACTTTTTTAACTGTTTCTCAAATAAATTTTTATTTCCTACAATTACAATTTTTCTTTTTAATTTTTTTACGTTTTTAAAATACTTGCCTAAAATTTCAGAGAATGTACTGTTTGGTTCTCCTAAAATAATTATAATATATTCAATATTCATTTATTACTGTATTTTGTTTTAATTTTTTATAAAGCAAAAGAGAAAATTGATTGAGCTGTCTATTTTTCTCAAATTTAATAAATTCTTCCAATTCCTGATCTATATTTAAAGATCGTTTAATTTCTCTTTTTTCATTTATTTTGAGCAATAGATATCCGTTTGGATATTTAATCGGTTTTGAAATACTATTTTTCTCTGTTTTGTTTAAAATACTTAGTAGTTTGTCAGACAAGACTGTTTCTTTTATCCACCCAATTTCACCACCTTTATTGGCACTATTAGAGATACTATATTTTAATGCAGCACTTTTAAAACTATTTAATTTTATATATTTTTTAATTAAATCATATTTTTTTTGGAATTCATTTTTATTTTCAATTTCAAATAATATCTCTGATAGATTATATTCATATTTTTTTTCGTTTGAAATTTTAATAATTAGTTTTTCTTTTAGATGTTCTCTATTTATTTTGACTAAAGAATTATATCTTCTTAAAATTAATTCATTCCAAAGAGCTTCGTATTTAATTTTTTCTATAACTTTTGTATAATCAATGTTATTTGCATTTAATAAATTTTTTAATTCTTGTTCATTTTTAACATTTTTATACTTCATCAAATTTTTTTTTAATTCATCAATAAACATTGTTTTTTCAACATTTTTATAGATTAATAACAATTCTTTTTTTTTGATTATTTCTCTTATTAATGAATTTTCTGATATTTTGAGCATTTCTTTATTTGAAAGTTTTTTTAATTCAGGTCTTAAAAATATTAAATAATTTTTCTCTTGAATTATATCAAAATCGGTTATTATTTGATCATCAATTTTAAATTTAATTTTAACTTGTCCATAAGTAAAACTAGTAAAAATAAAAAAAAATAAAAAAGATAGTAAAATTTTCGTTTTAAACATATGTTAACCACCTACAACGCTTTCTAGATTTGAGACACCTATTTCAGTAAATGGAATAATCTTAATTAAAAAAGTTAAATTAGAGCTTGGTTCTAAATTACCATCTGAATAAAATGATCTATTGAAACCTAAACTTAAAGATAAACAATCCGTCAAATATTCATAATTAACATTGTAATTTTGAGTATAGTCATTTTTCAAATCTCTAGTTAAATCAAAATTTATTTTGTTTTCTTTGTCTAATTTTAAAGATGAGTTTGCTCTAAAAGTTTCTTTATTATCAATATCAAAATCTTCAGTATAATATATAAAATTTGTAATTAAATTGTTACTTACAATGTTTAAATCTAACTCTTCCAAGTTACTATATTTTAGATTCTCATCATAAGAGAACTTATATCCTAATTTTAGCTCATTTGATAAATTGTAGTCTATGTTCCCAAATATATCAGATCTTTTTTTATTTAATCTGGATTTTGATGGTAAATATATATTTTCCTCTGGTTTTAAAACGTTAGCAATTTTAAAATCTATAATACTCATATTATTAAGATCTTTTTTATTAAATTCTAAACCTAAACTAATTGACTCTCCACCCTCTACTTCGTAAGAGGATCCAATTCTATTTAAATCAAAAACAGTATTATAATCCATAATAACATCTTTATTTGTCAAATTGCTATTACCGTTTGGACTATATCTTAAAGATAAAATTGGTTGCAGATAATGATTATAATCTTGTGTTATTTTTTGTAGTGGGAATCCAGTATCTACTTTTATTGTTCCAAATAGATCATAATCAGCATTGTCATTAAAATTTTGAGAATTGTTAGAATAGTTATTAGAGTTCTTTAATAGCAAAGTATAATTTGTCGATAAACCTGATTTATTTACATAAGAGTTAGATTTGAATAAAAAATCGTTTGTAAATACAGCTTCTAAGATGTTTGTATCATAATTCTTATTATATCCATAAGACCTAAAATCAAACGTTCCATTATAATTATCCGGAATCTTTAATTTTTTTGTAAAATCAAAATCTGGAAAAATATATTGATATCTATCATGATAGTTTCTTGATAAATCTTCATAAACCTTAAATGAAGTTTTTAAATTAGAGTCTGTAAATTTCCAATTTAAATCTAAATTTGACAATAGAAGATTATCATCAGATATTAAATTTGATGTTTTAGTTAAACTATAATTTTTTAAAAAATTATCACCTTTAACATTTTGTAAATTAATTTCATAAGATAAATCATCACTTATATTACCAATTTGATTATAAAAAAAATGCCCTTTAGTACCAGAATCACCAATTAAAAAGCCAAAATCACTTAAAATATCTGAGTTTTCTAAAGCCTGCCTATATTCATTTTGAAAAAGAAAACTTTTATCTGCATAATAACGAGGGCTTAAAGTTAAATCTTTATCAACGTCTAAAATTTTAAAGTAGGGTATATTTATTGAAGTTCCAAAATTATTTGAGCTTGAATAAGAAGGAGTTAAAAAGCCTGATTTTCGCTTAACGCTTGGATCAGGATGGTTAAAATATGGGAAATAAAATATTTTATGATCAAAAAGTTTAATCCAAGTATCTTTATATTCAAATATTCTATTTTTTTTGTCGTGATTGAATTCATTTGTAATTAATTCCCATCCCCTACATTTTTTATTTTCTATATTACACGTGCTAAATACCGCTTTATGAACCTTAAGTTCATTTTCATTTGAATATGCGCTTCTACCTTTTAAGACAGGATCATTTTTATTGTTTCCAAAATATTCTTTTTCAAATTCTACTTTAATTTCTTTTCCAGCTATTTCATTACTATTTAAATTTATCATTAAATCCTCGAAAATGTATTTGTTATTATATTTATCAATAATAAAGGATTTTTTTGTTTTTATAATTTTTTGAGAAATATCAAATTCAAATGTATTTTTTAATTTATAAATGTTTTTATTATAGTCTTCTATAATTGCATCTTTATTTCCAAAGATTTTATTAGAGGCTCTATTAAAATAAATATCATTAGAATTCAAAACATATTTATTTTCAAGAACAATTTTCGTTTTTCCTTCACTAAAAAGAATTTCTTTTTTTTTGTCATAAGAAATTTTATCACTTTCAATAGTTAAATTATTTTTTTTGTCATAAAAAAAAACATTGCTTGTTAATTTTAAAAATTTCATATTTTTATTGTATTCTATGTTTTTTGAAACAATTTTTATGTTTTTATTAGGGATTTTTAAAGTTGCATCTTCTGCAAATATAATTTCTCCATTATTTTTAACATCCATTTTTAAGGCATCAAATTTCATTTCCTCAGAGAAACATTTTGAAGTTATAGATATAAATAAAATTATTAATAAAATTAATTTATTATTTTTCATTAATTCTAAGTAGCCCAATATTGCAAATTAAAAAAAGTATAAGTAAAGGTACCCAAACCGATAAGTAAATTGGTAAAACACCTTTATTTCCAAGCGTGCTTGAGAAATAATTTAAAAAATAAACTGTAACAGAAACCGATATACCAAATAATATAATAAAAAATCTGGAATTTAATTTTCTAAGTTTATTTACAATTATAAATCCTAAAATAGTCATTAATATATAAAAAATCGGCATACTATATAATTTATTTAAATGAATTTTTATGTCAGTATTTGAGTATCCTATTTTTAAATAACTAATTGATAATTTATGTAATTCATAAATATTTAAAGAATTAAGATTAGAAAATAGATTCGATATAATTTCTCCATTAAATGTCGAATTATAAACATAGCTCATTAATTTTTTTGAACTCCCATTATCATTAATTAACGAAACATTTTTTAATTGCCAGTTTTTTTGATGCGATATTTGCTCTATCAGCAATAATTGTGCTTTTATTTTTAAAATATTTATCTGTTTCTGTGATTGTGATAGATTTTAACTTATTTTTATCGAATTTTTCAGCATGAATAACGTATATATTATCCTCAATTTCTTCTTTAATCCACAATCCATCATCATTTACAACAGCAAGATACTCATTAGTATTTGAAAAACTGTTCTTGATATCTAAATATTTGCTCTGCAGTTTTGACGAAAATGAGTAATAAAAAACAAGTAAAAAAACTCCTATTAACAAAGATACTAATATTAAAAAATACAAAATTTTAAAATTATTAATTCCATTTGAGTGAAATATTTCAATCTCATTTTTATCTTTTAGCTTGAGATAAAAAGATTTCACTGTTATCAAAAAAATAAATGGAAAAATTTCAAACATTAAAGTTGGAGCATTAAGTAATGACAAATATATTGTATAATAAATTTCAGTATTATACTTTTCTGTAAACCTTATTTCTTCGAAAATATTTATAATAATTACAATACAAAAAAAAGATAGACTTACTAAAAAAAAATTTTTTAAAAACAAAATAAATAAATAAATTTGGTATTTTTTTAAATTCATAAATATTTAAATTTGAAATTAGATTTAATTAGTATTAAAAAATAAAATAAAAATATTAATAAGATTGGGAAAAATAAAAATAAAATCTCAAACTTATTTGAGAAAAATATAAATTTATGACTTAGCTCTGAAATTAAAATTATAAAAAAACCGACAAAAAATAACAAATATTTGAAATAACTTTGAAATATATTTAATTTAGGTTTTAATATAACTAACGAGCTAATAAGTGACAAAATTATTATATATAATGGACTTACAGATCTTTTAATTAATTCTGTGTAGATATCTTTTATAAAAAAAGCATTTTGATCTTCACATTTATAATATTTATTTTTTCTTTTATCTAAAAATTTAATAATACATTTGACCAGTATATGACTCTCTACCTCATCAACTTCTTGCTCTTTTCTGGTCTTAGAATTTAGTTTGTAAATATCATAAATAGTTTCTTTAAATCCAAGATTAAAACTTCCTTTTTCATCTATGTTCGTAATTTTTCCATTTAGAAGCTTAAAAGTATAACCTTCTTTACTTTTAATTAACTTTCCTTTACTTGCTACGATTATTTTATTTTCTTTATTGTCTAACTTTTCTTTTATATAAATTCCCTCAAATTCACCATAACCATCGTATTTTTCAACAAAAATTGTAAGGTTTCTTACGACATTAGAAAACTTTTTTTCTTGAATCAAATTTGGAAAAAATTCAATTGATGAATTTTTTAAATAATTTTGACCAAGGTTTTGAGTATATGGAACGATTATAAAGTTTAATATAAGATAAAAAAATGAGTATAAAATGGATACTTTTGCTAGAAAATTTATGAATGAAATTTTTTTTATACCGTTGGTCCAAAAAACTAAAATTTCATTATTTTCCTCGTATTTATTTAATATTACAAATAATGTTAAAAAATAAGTAAATATTATAAGTTTACTTAAAATTTTAGGAATATTTGTTAAGGAATAAAAAAAATATACTTTTATTGCATGACCTTGCTCTGAGACTATTTCTAGTAGGTTTACTCCTTGAATTACCCATACAATTAAAGTAATTGCTATTGATGACAGTAAAAAAAAAGACAAAATGTCAGTTGATAATTTTCGATAAATTAATTTATTCATTGAAATTATAAATTTATTAAATATACAACAATATCTATTAAATATTGCAAAAAAATGAAGCTAAAATTAGATTTCTTAAATAAAGTTCCAAAAGAAGCTAAAGATAATGAGATTATTTTAGTAAAAGATAAAGCTAATAAAAACAAAATATTAAAATCTTTAAATAAATCAATATTTACAAATAAGTTATTTTTAGAGAAAAAATTCCTTCTTCAAAACATAAAAGATAAAAATTATATTTTTGTAAATTGCTTAAATTCTAAAACCTCCTTGGATTATGAGAAGCTTGGATCACAATTATTTCTTTTTTTAAACAATAATAGTATCAATAGAAGTTTTTTGGTTTCAAATACATCCTATCTGACAAGTGTACAACTGGAAAAGTTTCTACATGGGGCACAACTTAAGTCATACAAATTTGATGTTTATAAAACTAATAAGGAAAAAGATGAAACTAACAATTTATATGTAGTTGGTGATAAATACAAAAAATCTAATTTGTTGAGAAGTAAATTAAATTCACTTTTAGAAGGTGTTTTTCTTACTAGAGATCTTGTGTCTGAACCAGGAAATATTCTTTATCCAGATGAATATGCAAAACGAATAACTAAATTAAGAAAATTAGGATTAAAAATTACTGTATATGACAAAAAAAAGCTAAAAAAAATGGGTATGAATGCATTATTGGGCGTTGGTCAAGGAAGTGTCAGAGGATCATATTTAGTTACTATAGAGTGGAACGGTGCAAAAAATAAATCTAAACCATTAGCATTTGTAGGAAAAGGTGTATGTTTTGACACTGGAGGCTATTCATTAAAGCCAGCAAAGTTTATGGAAGATATGACATATGATATGGCAGGTTCAGCCACTGTAGTTGGTCTCATGAAAACTCTTGCATTAAGAAAATCTAAAATTAATGCTGTTGGTGTTGTAGGTCTTGTAGAAAATATGGTTAGTGGCAATGCTCAAAGACCAGGTGATATTGTAAAATCGTACAGTGGAAAAACTATTGAGATTCTAAATACGGATGCTGAAGGTAGGTTAGTTTTAGCCGATGCATTGACATTTACTGAAGAAAAATTTAAGCCTCAATTTATAGTTGACTTAGCAACATTAACCGGCGCTATAATTGTTTCTCTTGGTTCCGAGTATGCTGGTTTATTTTCAAATAACGACAAATTATCAAAACAATTAATAGATGCAGGAAAAAGTGTTGAAGAAAAACTTTGGAGAATGCCTTTAAATGAGAATTTTGACAAATTGATAAATTCTAAAAATGCAGATATGCAAAATATTAATTATGTTGGTGGAGCTGGATCCACAACAGCAGCACAATTTTTGCAAAGATTTATAATTAATAAAACTCCTTGGGCTCATTTAGATATTGCAGGTATGGCATTTTCAAAATACGGTGGTGCATTAAATTCAGGAGGAGCAACCGGTTATGGTGTCAGATTGTTGAACAAATTAATAGAGGATAATTATGAGTAAAACTGAACAAACTCTCTCAATAATTAAACCTGATGCGGTTGAAAGAAATCTTCAAGATCAAATTAAACAAGAATTTAAAAATAAAGGATTTGATATAATCAGAGAAAAGAAAATTCACATATCTAAGGAAGAAGCTGAAAGATTTTATAAAGTTCACGAGTCTAAGCCATTTTATAATGATCTATGCGCTTATTTATCTTCAGGACCAATTATTGTTATTACCTTACAAAAAGAAAATGCTGTAATAGACAACAGAAAGTTAATGGGAGCAACAAATCCTAGAGATGCAGAAGAAGGAACACTGAGAAAAAAATATGGTATTTCCATCGATAAAAACTCTGTTCATGGTTCAGACAGCATAGAAAATGCAAAAATTGAAATAGAATTTTTTTTCAATAATTAAATAACAGCTTAATAATAGCTCTCGGATAGATTTTATGCTCAACTTTTAAAACTTTTTTTTCTAGAGTTTTTTCTGTATCTTTTTTTAAAATTTTTACTTTTTCTTGAAATATAATTTTTCCAGCATCTAACTTTTCATTAACAATATGAACTGTAGCTCCAGAATATTTTTCTCGATTTTTAATTGCCCTTCCGTGTGTATTCAATCCTTTGTACTTAGGTAGAAGTGATGGATGGATATTTAATATAGGTTTAGAAAATTTTTTAATAAATTTTTTTGAGAGTATTTTCATAAATCCAGCTAAACAAATCATATCAATCTTGTATTTTTTAATTAATTTTAAAACAAGATTTTCAAAATTTTTTTGATTTGAATATTTTATATAATGATTTTTTATTTTTGATTTATTTGCTATCATTAATCCTTTTGCATTTAAATTATTAGAAATAACTAATACAATTTTGAATAAAGATTTTTTTTGATTTGAATATTTTATTAATGATTTAAGATTGCTACCTCTGCCACTTATTAATACTGCAATTTTTTTTTTACCAGGAGATTTTTCCACTTAATATTACTTTTTTTGAGTTTTTGGTAATTTTTCCAATAACATAGGGCTTAAATTTTTTTGGAAAAAACTTAATAATTTTTTCGAAGTTATAAGGTTTTAGTATTAAACAAAATCCAACACCACAATTAAATGTTTTTAACATTTCTCTTTCATTGATACCTTTATTTTTTAGCCACTTAAAAATATTTAAAGTTCTTACTTTCTCTAAGTTAATTTCAGCACAATACTTATTAGGAACTATTCTTTTTATATTATCTTCTAGTCCACCACCTGTAATATTTGCACATGCGCTCAAATAATTCCTGTTAACTAATTCTAAAATATGTTTTACATAAATTTTTGTTGGTAAAAGTAATTCCTTTCTCAAATAGGAATTTTTTTTTAAATTAATTTTTTTTTTTTTTAAAACATGTCTAACCAAAGAGAAACCATTAGAATGAAGACCGCTCGATGGTATTGCTACAACTAAGTCATTTTTACTGATTTTGTTTATTAGTATTTTATCTTTTTCTACTAAACCAATTGAGAACCCAGCTATATCGAATTTTCCTTTAGAATATGTACCTGGCATTTCAGCTGTTTCTCCTCCAACTAATTCGCAGTCAGCTAATTTACATCCTTTTATAATTCCTCTAATAATATTTTTTAGTTTCTTTAATTCAATATTTTCAACAGATATATAATCTAAAAAAAGTAATGGCTTTGCACCTTGAACAATGAGATCATTAACACACATTGCTACCAGATCAATTCCTATTGTATCAAATTTGTTTAACTCATTTGCCACTTCAATTTTGGTACCAACACCATCAGTACTAGTAACAAGGTATGGATTTTTCAATTTGCTTGGTAGTTTGGTTAAAGCTCCAAATCCTCCAATATTCTTAAAATTAACACTTTTTTTTGATTTTTTTGTACTTGAAGATATAAATTTAATAAAATTATCTGCTTTTTTTATGCTGACACCACTTTTTTCATATGTAAAATTTTTAGATCTCATTCTTAAACCATGCTTATAATCGTTAATAAAAATATTAATTCCTTATACTTTTTTTTTTTACTTTTGATTTTAATTTTTATCAAGTTTTCCACAATTAAGGTATTTGCAGATAATTACACAGTCAAAAACATTAAAATTAGAGAACACTATGGCATTAATTTTAATAAAGATCATGTAATTAATAATGGTTTTGAAAAAGCATTTAAAACATTAATTTTTAGAATTGTAGAAAATAAAGATAAAAATCTATTTAAAAACATATCAAAAAAAAAAATAAATTCACTAATAGACAATTTTTCAATAACAAATGAAAAATTTGTTAATAACAAGTATGAAGTAGATTTTGAGGTTAAATTTGATAAGAAAAAATTATTATCATTTATAAGAAGCAAAAATGTTATTTCATCTGTTCCTGAAAATGCGGAAGTTTTGTTTATACCAATTTTAATTGATACACAAATGAATGAAATAAAGTATTTTGATCAAAATTATTTTTACAATAATTGGAATAAAATAAATAAAAAATATTTTTTATTAAATTATAACTTACTAGATGAAAATATAGAAAATTATAAAATATTTCAAAGAATTAAAAACAACTTAGATAATAATGACTTATCAGAGATAACTAATAAATATAACTTTAAAAATATATTTGTTATTATATTTTATAAAAATAAAAATAATTTAAATTACTTTCTCTAATTCAAGTTTTAATTTAAATTTAATTAAGAATAATATTAATTATAATGATCATGAAACTCTAGATAGAATTATTTTAAATCTTAAAAATATTTATGAGGATAAATGGAAGTTAGTTAATAAAATTAATACATCAATAACAATACCTATTAAAATTTCAGTCAATAATAATAATTATACAATTACAGACAAATTAGAAAATTTATTAAATCAATCAGATTTTGTATATGAATATGAAATAGAAAAAATGAACAGTAAAGAAATTATATACAAAATAATTTACAATAGTAATCCTGATAAATTTTTAAATATTCTAAAAATAAACGGATTAAATATAAATTCTTCTAGTGAAATTTGGAGAATAAAATGAGAGAATTAGATCAGAGACTTTTAGACTTTGGAATTTCTGAAAGTTTTGATGAAAATGATTATTATATTTCTAAGAGTAATTATTTTGCAAGCAATCTTATAAAAACTTGGCCAAGGTGGGAAAAAAAAATAGTTAATATTACTGGTGAAAAATTTTGTGGCAAAACACATTTATCAACAATATTTAAAATAAAAAGTAATGCTTTATATTTATATGCTAAACATATTAATGATCAGACAATAAAACAAATAAAACTTTCAAGTAATATTATAATAGAGGATCTGGATGAAAGTTTTAATGAAAAATTACTATATTCTATTTTCAACCTTATCGAGCAAGATAATAAATATTTATTAGTCTCATCAAAAATACCAATAGATACAATGAAATACTCACTTCCAGATTTAGTTTCAAGATTAAAGAATTGTATTATTGCTAAAATCGAGAAACCAGATGATGATTTGATATATGCAATTATTTTGAAAAGTTTTTCTGATAGACAAATTAAATTAGATAATAAAATTATAGATTATATTATTAAAAGAATTGCTAGATCGTATAGCAAAATGCATGAATTTATATATAAGATTGATGAATTAAGTTTAAAGAAAAAGAAATCTATTAACTTTAAAATAATAAAAGAGATTATAACTTGAGCAAATACAGAACACATAATTGCGGTGAACTTAGCTTAGAAAATAAAGATCAAATAGTTAAATTATCCGGTTGGATAAACAAAAAAAGAGATCATGGAAATCTATTATTTTTAGATTTAAGAGATCACTACGGACTAACTCAATGTGTGATTGATGAAAGTAAAAAAATTTTTAAAGAAATAGAAAAACTTCCACTAGAAACTGTACTACAAGTTGAAGGTAAAGTTTTAGTTAGAGAAAAAGATACAATTAACAAAAATTTGAATACTGGAGAAATTGAAGTGAGAATTGAAAAATTTAAAATACTTGCTGAAACTAAGGAATTACCACTACCAGTTTTTTCAGATCAAGAATACTCTGAAGAAATTAGATTAAAGTACAGATTTTTAGATTTAAGGAGAAATAAAATTCATAATAACATTATTTTAAGATCTAAAATTATTTCATTTATTAGATCTGAAATGCAAAAATATGGTTTTTTAGAATATCAAACACCTATATTAACTTCATCTAGTCCAGAAGGTGCTAGAGACTTTTTAGTACCAAGTAGACTAAACCCTGGTAAATTTTATGCTTTACCTCAAGCACCACAACAATTTAAACAACTCATCATGGTGTCTGGTTTTGATAAATATTTTCAAATTGCACCGTGTTTTAGAGACGAGGACGCGAGAGCAGACAGAAGTCCAGGAGAGTTTTATCAACTTGACATGGAAATGTCTTTCGTAGAACAAGAGGATGTGTTCAAAATAGTTGAAGAGTTATTTGTAAATTTATTCAAAAAATTCTCTTCTAAAAAATTACTCCATGAAAAATTTCCCAGAATCCCTTTTGATAAGGCTATGCTTAAATATGGTTCTGATAAACCAGATTTGAGAAATCCTTTGGAAATAGTAGATATTACTGAAATTTTTAAAAGAGATGATGTTAAATTTGAAATATTCAAAAAATTAGTAATTAAAGGATCGATTGTTAGAGGAATTGTTACAAAAAATACATCTGAAAAACCGAGAAGTTTTTTTGATGGAATCGACAAATGGGCAAAAGATGAAGGATCTTCGGGTCTTGCGTATTTTTCCATAGAAAATTCTGACAAATTGAGTGCCAGAGGACCTGTGGGTAAATTTTTTTCTGAAGAATCCTTGAAAGAAATAATGACAAAAATGAATGCCGTGGTTGGTGATACAATATTTATGTCTTGTGGAAATAAATCTGAAGTTGAGAAATTATTAAGTAATGCGAGAAATAAAATAGCAAATGAATTAAACTTAATTGATGAAAATGTTTTTTCATTTTGTTGGGTAGTCGACTATCCAATGTTTGAAATAGATGAAAATACAAAAAGGATTGAGTTCAGTCACAATCCTTTTTCTATGCCGCAAGGTGATACTGATAATTTGGATCTTTCAGAACCCCTGAAGCTAAAAGCTTTTCAATATGATATTGTATGTAATGGAATTGAATTGTCCTCTGGAGCGATAAGGAACCATAAACCTGATTTAATGTATAAATTATTTGAAATCGCTGGCTACTCTAAGGATACAGTGAATGAGAAATTTAAAGGTATGATAAATGCTTTAAGCTACGGTGCGCCTCCCCATGGCGGTATTGCTCCTGGTATAGATAGGATCGTGATGTTATTAGCAGAAGAAAAAAATATTAGAGAAGTAACGATGTTTCCAATGAACCAAAATGCTCAAGATTTGATGATGAATGCACCGTCAGATGTAGATGAAAATCAATTAAAAGAACTTAATATTTCAAAAAGAAATAAATAATTATTTTTTTCCTTTAAGGTTTATTCTTATATCTGATAAATCCACTAGTTTCTTTTTGTAGTCGTTTCTAACAAAACCTTTACTTGTAATATCTTTCACAAGTTTAATTAGTTGATTTTGATCTTCATTATCTTGACTTTCATTTATGTCAGAATTTCCAGTAATAGACGGAGTGTGAGCTAAATCCTCTCTATTTAAGTAAGAAATTGCTAGCTCTCTAAAGATATAATCTAATATTGAACTTGCGCTCATTATTCTGTCATTTCCATAAACTTTTCCAGATGGTTCAAATTTTGTATCTAAATATGCATTTACAAATTCATCTAATGGAACTCCATATTGAAGACCTAATGATATTGCTATTGCAAAATTATTCATAAGAGCTTTTACTAGCTCACCTTCTTTACTAGTATCGATAAAAATTTCGCCTATTTTACCATCCTCATACTCGCCAGTATGCAAATATACTTTGTGATCACCTATCGAAGCTTTTTGGATATAACCTTTTCTTCTATCAGGCATACTAAATCTTTTACCTATATTATCAGTAATATTTTTCTTAAAACTTTCATCAATTGGTTTGGATTTCAGGTTATTTTTAATTTCATTACCACTAATTGGCTGTGAAACTATTTCAACTTTGCTACTTTTAGTATCTCGAAGGTTTTTTGTTTTTCTATTATCTAGCTTAACATCAATAATCTCAAATTTTCCATCGTCTTTATTTTCTAAGTTTTTAAGGTTTTCGTCATTTATGTCATCTAAATAATGAGAGACTTTAAAACTGCATGTATAATATGTTTCTACTAAATATTTCGCCATTGTAATCCTATTTGTAAATTGAATCTTGATAAGAATTATGTATATACATTTTTCAATTATAGTCTAATTGTAATTTTACAATTATAAATTGAAAATAA
This sequence comes from uncultured Pelagibacteraceae bacterium, assembly GCA_902577875.1. Classification (GTDB taxonomy): domain Bacteria; phylum Pseudomonadota; class Alphaproteobacteria; order Pelagibacterales; family Pelagibacteraceae; genus Pelagibacter. Next base: position 42,293 of record CACHAX010000008.1, read on the forward strand.
TTAAAAAAATGATTAAAGAAATTTTTACCTGGTGGAATAAACAAACATTTGGCACAAGAATAAGTACGATTTTTTTTGGAAAATTAGTTGGTGAAGATAGTTCAGGCAACAAATATTATGAAAGCAAATCAGGAAAAAGATGGATTATTTACAATGGAGAAGTTGAAGCATCAAAAATACCTATTGAATGGTATTCATGGATACATCGCACGGGAAATAAAATAGAAAACAGTCATGAATTAGACAAATATAAGTGGCAGAAAGAGCATATGCCAAATCAAACAGGGACTGAAAATTCTTATCATCCAAATAAAAATAAAAGTAAAAATGCAACAAATAAAAAATACACTTCTTGGAAAAGTTAAAGCATATACACTTACTGTATTTATTTATAATTTTTTAACAATTAATTGTCTAAGTGAAAATCAACTTAAAACTGAAAATTTTGCTATTTTAACGGTATTGGATAAAGTAAATTCTCAAAGTGATATTGTAGAAATTGAAATTGGCAAAGAATATATATTTAAAAACCTTTCTATAAATATTCTTAAATGTAATAATTCCAAGTTTGATGATGATCCAGAAGTCACGGCATATATGCAAGTGAAAGATATAATTAATATAGATGAGAATAAAGTGTACATCTTCAACGATTGGACATTTGCCTCATCTCCTTCTATTAGGCCTTTTGATCATCCTGTTTACGATATATGGTTAAAAAAATGTTACTCTTAAAGTAATTTTTCTTTATCAAGCCAACTCACATTAAAATCCGAGTTTAAAAATTTTTTGTGATTTAGAAGTATTTTATGTAAGTCTATTGTTGTCTTAATCCCCTCAATAACAAATTCATCTAGGGATCTTCGCATTCTCTGAATTGCCTCAGTTCTATTCCTTCCATGACATATTACTTTACAAATCATACTATCATAGTAGGGAGTTACCTTATATCCTTGAAAAATTGCTCCATCTACTCTAGTTCTAAAGCCTGATGGTTGATGACACATGGTAATTTCTCCTGGTGAGGGTTGAAAATTTTTACTCACATCTTCAGCATTAATTCTACACTCAATTGCATGACCCCTTGGCTTAATGTCTTCCTGCTTTAAAGCAGTATTACCGTCATATGCAATCCAGATCTGTTCTTTTATTAAATCAATTCCCGTTACCACTTCTGTAACTGGATGCTCAACTTGTATTCTTGTATTCATTTCCAAAAAATAAAATTTTCCATCCTCAAAAATAAATTCCACCGTCCCAGCTCCTTCATATCCAATTTGGCTTACCATTTTTACTGTTTTGTCAAAAAGATCTTTCCTTATTTGATTATTTAGTAAAGGGCTAGGTGTCTCCTCAATTAATTTTTGATGTCTTCTTTGTATGGAACAATCTCTTTCATGAAGATGGATAGTTCTATTTTTACCAGATAGCACTTGAACTTCTATATGTCTCGGATTTTGAAAAAATTTTTCAATGTATACCTCATCATTACCAAAGAATTTTTTTGCCTCAGTTTTCGCGGTTAAAAATAAGCTTTCAAATTCCTCTTCTTTTTTCACAACTTTCATACCTTTTCCACCACCACCACCAGCTGCCTTTATCAAAACTGGATATCCAATTTGTTTACATATTTTTTTTGCTTCATTAAAATCAGATACACCTCCATCAGAACCCTCAATTACTGGAAGACCATATTTTTTTGCAATTTTTTTTGCTTCAATTTTATCACCCATCATTTTAATCAATGAAGATGATGGACCAATAAATTTAATTTTGTTTTGTTCTAGGATTTTTGCAAACTCATAATTTTCAGATAAAAAACCATATCCGGGGTGGACAGCTTCAGAATTTGTCAATTCAATAGCTGACATAATAGCTGGAATATTTAAATAGCTACTTGCCGCTTGATGAGGACCTACACATATGCTCTCATCAGCTAATCGAACGTGCATGCTATTTCGATCAACATCAGAATGAATAGCCACTGTTTGAATACCCCATTCTTTGCAGGCTCTAATAACTCTAACAGCTATCTCACCTCTATTTGCAACAAGAATTTTTTTGAACATTCTTACTCAATTATTGCTATGGTATGTCCATATTCAACAGGCTGACCATCTTCAACACAAATTTTTTTTACTGTACCAGCTATTGGTGATGGTACATGATTCATCGTTTTCATAGCTTCAACAATCATTATTGTATCACCTTTATTAATTTTTTTACCAATCTCTACAAACTTTTTTCCACCTGGTTCTGGAGCTAAATAAGCTGTTCCTATTATAGGTGATTGAACTTCAGTTCCGCTAATATTATCTTGTTTTATATTTTCTAATTTTTTTTCTGATCTTATTTCTTTAACTGCAGTTATGTTTGCTCCAGATAATTTTGATACTTTAACTTTAATATCTTTTTCTGTGTATTCTATCTCAGTAAGATTAAACTCATTTAAATATTCAGTAAGTTCTTTAATTATGTTTTTATTTATTTTCATCTAACATTTCATGCATAGAATTTATGGCTAAAATATATCCATTTATACCTAATCCACAAATAATTCCTGTAACAACGCCACTTAATAATGATTTATGCCGAAATTCCTCTCTTTTGTAAATATTTGATATATGAAGCTCAATTATTTTGCCTTTGAATACATCCAAAGCATCTCTTATAGCAACTGAGGTGTGACTATATCCTCCTGCGTTGATAATAATCCCACTGTATTTTTTTCTAGCACTTTGTATAAAGTCTACAATCTCTCCTTCAACATTTGATTGTTTCATTTCAAGAGTTAAATTCAATTCTGTTGATTTTGTCTTGCAAATATCCTCTAAGTATTTGTAATCCTTGCTACCATATTGTGATTGTTCTCTTTCACCTATTAGATTAAGATTAGGACCATTGATAATTAATATTTTGCTCACGGAGTTCTTATAATCTATGAAAGTTAAAAATAAAATAAAAATAACAGTAAATGGTAAACAAATTCAAGTTATTCCTAATTTTTCTATAAAGAGTTTGATAACAAATTTAAAAATTCCACTAAATAAAATAGCTATAGAATTAAATAAAAAAATAATTGATAAAAAAAGAATTTCAAAAATTTACTTACAAAAAGGTGATAAAATAGAAATAGTTCACTTTATTGGAGGCGGATAATGGTTGATAAAAAATTAAAGATAGCAAATAAAAACTTTAAATCACGTTTAATTGTAGGGACTGGTAAGTATAGAAGCTTTAGAGAATGTGCCAACGCAATTAAATTTTCAGGAGCAGATATTGTGACTGTTGCAGTAAGAAGAGTAAATATATCAGATAAAAATAAAGCAAGACTTATGGATTATATAGATCCAAAAAAAATAACTTATTTGCCAAATACAGCTGGGTGTTTTAATGCCGAAGACGCAATAAGAACTTTAAGATTAGCAAGAGAAATAGGTGGATGGAAATTAGTAAAATTAGAAGTTTTAGGAGACAAAAAAAACCTTTTTCCAGAAATGATTGAAACACTAAGATCTACAGAATTATTAACTAAAGAAGGTTTTAAAGTAATGGTGTATTGTAATGACGATCCGTTAATGGCAAAAAGATTGGAAAATGCAGGTGCTGTAGCGATTATGCCTCTTGCAGCTCCAATTGGCTCGGGTCTAGGAATACAAAACAAAGTTAATATAAAAATTATCAGACAACAAACAAAATTACCTTTAATAATAGATGCTGGTATTGGTCAAGCTTCAGATGCAAGTATTGCAATGGAACTAGGATGCGATGGAGTATTAATAAATACCGCAATAGCGAAAGCAAAAAATCCTGTTCAAATGGCAGAGGCAATGAAGTTTGCAGTTATTTCAGGGAGAAAATCTTTTTTGTCAGGAAGGATTAATCCAAATTTATTTGGATCTAGATCAACCGCAAATAAAGGAATTATTTAGTTTTTTTTTTATTAAATTTTTTTCTAAACTTTCTTTTTTTAAAAATCTTTCTACCTTTATTTTTTAAAATATTATCTTCTTTTTTGTTTTCAATTTTTATAACCTCAAGTTTCTCTACTTTTTCAATTTTATCTAATACCTTCTTTGTTTTTGATTTGAATTCAATTATATAATCTTCTAAATTTAAATCATTGTTTGTATTTAAATCAATTTTTGCTTTATGTTTCTTTTCAAAGTATTTAACCACTTCTTCATAATGATCTGTAATATGTTTTTCAATTTTATTATTAATAGTTAATTCTACTAATTTAGCATTATGCTCTAGTGATTTTATTTCTATTAATTTAAGTATTTTTATAACAAAAGTTTCATCTGTTAATTTCATATGCCATTTAACATTGCTTTCTCTCAGTCTCTGTCTTGACATCTCTAACAATCCAAAATTACTTATTCTGCCAATCTGAATTCTTGCTCTATCATTTCTACATTTTTCTTTTAATTTTCTTTCTACTTGTCTTCGATTATTAAAGTTAAGCATATCAATAAAATCGATTATTATTAATCCAGATAAATCTCTTATTTTTATTTGTCTTGCAATTTCCTCGGCTGCTTCAATATTTGTATCAAAAGCAGTGCTTTCAACATTTTTTTGTTTTATTGATTTACCTGAATTTACATCTATTGATACTAGCGCTTCAGTTGGGTTTATTACTAAATATCCACCAGAAGTCAGTTTTACTTCTGTCTCGAAAATTTCAAATAATTTTTTTTCAATGTTTTCTTTGAAAAAAAGAGGAACTTTGTCTCTGTATTTTTTTACTTTTTTTAATTGATTTGGCATCATTAATTTCAAGTAATTTTTTGTCTTTTGATATCCTTCATTTCCCTCAACATATATATTTTGAGTATCATCGTCATACATGTCTCTTATACATCTTTTTATAATATCACTTTCTTGATGAATTAAAGATGGAGCAATTGAATTTAAAGCGTTATTTTTTATTTGATCCCAAACTTTAATTAAATTTTTTAAATCATTCTCTATTTCATTTTTTGTTTTGTTTGATCCTGCTGTTCTAACTATAATTCCCATCTCTTTTGGAATAGTTATTTCATTTAATATATTTCTAATTTTTTTTCTTTCTCCTGGATTAAATATTTTTCTAGAAATTCCCCCACCTTTGGCTGTGTTAGGCATTAAGACTATGTATTTTCCAGCAATGGAAATAAAAGTACTAAGCGCCGCTCCTTTTAATCCTCTTTCATCTTTTAATACTTGAACTAAAATTACTTGATTTGGTTTTATTACTTCTTGAATTTTGTATCTTTTTGATGGAAATTTTTTTTGAGCATTTATTTTATCTTTTTCATCGTCGTCTTTTTTTTCAACAGGATCATCAATTTTAATTTCCTCTTTACCTTCAAGAATTTTATCTTCTATATTTTCGCTTTGTTTTGAAAGTTCCTCTCGAACTTTCTCTTCTTCTTGTTTTATTTTTTCTAAATCACTTAAAGGTAACTGATAATAATCAGACTGTATATCGTTAAAAGATAGAAAACCATGTCTTTCTCTTCCAAAGTCAACAAATGCTGCTTGTAAAGAAGGTTCAATTCTACTTACTTTTCCGAGATAAACATTATTCTTAATTAAAGTATTATTTATACTTTCATATTCATAGTCTTCGATATGATTATTGCTTTTAAGAACAACTCTTGTTTCATTAGGATGCGACGCATCGATATATAAATTTTTTGACATAATATTGCTAATTTTTTCATAAGTTAATTTAATAAATTCTGTGCCTTAAGAATAACAAATTCGCAAGATATTTAAACTAAAATGCAAAAGTTATTTAAAAGATTACTAATATTTGGATTATTGTCATCTCTTCTAATATTATTATCAATAATATCTATTCTTTGGTCATATTCTAATAAATTGCCTGATTATAAATATCTTAAAAATTACAAACCTCCAGTATCAAGTAAGTTATATTCAGGAAATGGAGTGTTAGTAAGCGATTTTTCATCTGAAAAAAGAATTTTTGTTCCATATTCTTCTATATCTCAAACCGTGATAAATGCTTTTTTATCTGCGGAGGATAAAAACTTTTTTGACCATCCAGGAGTAGATGCCAAAGGAGTAGTAAGAGCAATTAAAAATAACATATTTAATCTAATTTACTCAAAAAGATTAGAGGGCGCATCTACTATTACCCAACAAGTAGCAAAAAACTTTCTTTTAACCAATGAAGTAAGTATTGATAGAAAAATAAAGGAAGCAATATTAGCTTTTAGAATTGAGCGCGTTTTATCAAAAAAAAGAATTCTAGAACTTTATTTAAATCAAATTTATCTTGGCGAGGGTAGCTATGGTATAGCATCAGCTAGTTTAAGATATTTTAATAAACCAATAAGTGAACTTAATTATGGAGAGGCAGCACTTTTAGCTGCTCTTCCAAAAGCACCAAGCAAATATAATCCATATAAAAATAAGGAGTTAGCAAAATTTAGAAGAAATTTAGTATTAAATAATTTATTAGACAATGGATTCATTAATCAAAAAAAATACTCTAAATTAATTAACTCTAAAATTAAATTACAAAAGAGAAAAAGAATTTACCTAGAAGATTCTAGATATTACGTAGAAGATGTTAGAAAAGATGTAATTGATAAATATGGATATGATAAAGTATATAAACAAGGATTTAACATCAAGACGCCTTTGGATTTAGAATTACAAAAAATTGCTACACAATCACTTAGGAATGGTTTGCAAAAATTTGATAAGAGAAAAGGATGGAGAGGCCCTCTATCAAATATAAAAAAATATAAAAATTGGAAAAAAGATCTTAAAGACTTAAATTTAGAAAAATCTTTAGGATGGGAATTGGCTGTTGTTACTAGAATTGATAAATTTGAAACAGTCATCAAAACACAAAATGATGATAATGGAACAATTAATTTTAATGACATTGATTGGACGCGAAAAGAATTCAAAAAACTATTTAAAATTGGTGACATAATTTATGTCAAGAAATTATCTGATGGAAATTATAGTTTAAAACAACTTCCAAAAGCTAACGGAGGCATTGTTGTGATGGATCCATATAGCGGAAGAGTATTAGCATTATCAGGTGGATTTAGTTTTAAACAAAGTGAATTTAATAGAGCATCTCAAGCAAAACGTCAGCCTGGATCTGCATTCAAACCTTTCATATATGCTTTAGCATTAGAAAATAATTTTTCACCAACAACATTAGTATTAGACGCACCTATAGTATTAGATCAAGGAAATGATTTAAAAATGTGGAAACCAGAAAATTATGGCAAAAAGTTCTACGGACCTTCAACACTGAGAACAGGTATAGAAAAATCAAGAAATCTAATGACTGTCCGAATAGCTCAAGAATTAGGCATAGACAAAATTATAAATTTTTCAAAAAAATTAAATATTTATGAAAATCCAGATGAACTTATGTCAGTATCTTTGGGCTCTGCTGAAACGACTTTGTTAAAAATCACAAGCGCTTATTGTTCTTTTTTGAATGGTGGAAAATTAGTTAATCCAATATTAATTGATAGAATTCAAGACAGTGAAGGAAAAACTATTTTTAACAATGAAAAAAGATTTTGTGAAAATTGTGATTTAATTTCATATGACGGAAATAGTAACCCAATTATTAAAAATAAATATCAACAGATTTTTTCACCACAAACAGCATATCAGATTACCTCTATGTTGAAAGGTGTTATAGAACGCGGAACTGGAAAAGGTTTAAGAGAATTAAAACTTGAATTAGCTGGCAAGACCGGAACAACAAACAAAAATACAGATACTTGGTTTATAGGATTTACATCAAATTTAGTGGTTGGAGTATACATTGGCTATGATAATCCAGGGAGTTTGGGTAAATTCGAAACAGGCTCAAAAACAGCAATGCCAGTATTTAAAGAATTCATAAAAAAAACAGCAAATACTTTTAATGCAAGACCTTTTAAAGTTGCAGACAATATGAATATGATGGTCATAGATGTAAAAACTGGAAAGAAAGCGAATCCTAAAACTAAGTTAGCCATAATCGAGTCATTTAAAAAAAATGATAATAAACTAGATAATATATCTAACAATTTTGATAGTAGATTAAATACAGCAAATATATTAAAATTTTATTAATGGATCAGGAATTATTAAATATTAAATCAGAAATAGAGAAAATAAATCAAAGAATAAAGGAGTATCTTTGAAAAGACTAAGATTTCAGAAAAAATAATTAATTTATCAAATTTAATAGAAAAACCAGATTTTTGGCAGGATAAAAAAAATGCTGAAAAAGTTTTACGTGAAAAAAATAATTTAGAAAAATTATTAAATAATTACAAAATAGCATCAAATCAAAGTAAAGACTTATTCGATATTTATGATTTAGCGATTGAGGAACATAACAATGAAATGATTAAAGAGACAACCTCAAATATAAAAATAATATTTAATAAAATTAAACAAATTGAAATAAGATGTTTTCTATCAAATGATAATGATACGTTTGATAGTTATTTAGAATTTCACGCAGGCGCTGGTGGAACTGAAAGCCAAGACTGGGCTGATATGTTAAGAAGAATGTATATGAAGTGGGCTTCCAAAAAAAATTTCAAAATCGAAATTATAAGCGAACATAAAGGCGATGAAGCTGGCATTAAATCTTCAATAATTAAAGTAAGTGGAGATTACATAAACGGATTATTAAAAAATGAATCAGGAATACATAGACTTGTTAGAATTTCTCCGTTTGACTCTGGTGCTAGAAGACATACAAGTTTTGCCAGTGTTTGGGTATATCCAGTTATATCTGAAAATATTGATATTGAAATTTTAGAAAAAGATTTAAGAATAGATACATACAGATCCAGTGGTGCAGGAGGTCAACATGTCAACACAACAGATAGTGCAGTAAGAATTACACACCTCCCAACAAAAATTGTGGTACAATGTCAAAATGAAAGATCACAACACAAAAATAAAGAAACTTGTATGAATATGTTAAGGGCAAGACTTTATGACTATGAGTTAAAAAAAAAAGAAAAAGAAAACGAAAATCTTGAAAATTCGAAGTCAGAGATTGGATGGGGTCATCAAATTAGATCATATGTATTACACCCTTACAAAATGGTAAAAGATAATAGAACTAATTTTGAAAGTTCTAGTCCTGAAAAAGTATTAGATGGAGATATAGATAATTTTTTAGAAAGTTCTCTATATAAATTAAATGCGTAAAATAATTTCTATAATTATAATTTCAATAATAACCCTCTTAGTCGCACTTTTAATATTTCTAACAACAACAGGAATTAGAACAGATAATTTTAATAGTTTAATAAATGAAAAAGTTAAAGAGATTGATCCAAAGATAAAATTAAAATTAAATCAAGTAAATTTTAAATTAAGACCATCTAATTTTGAATTTGAGATTTTTACCTTGGACTCTCAAATAGCAATTAATGAAAAAAATATTGATTTAGAAAATATAAAGTTTGATCTAAATATTTTTGATTATGTAGCCAATAAAAACCCAATCTCTGAGATATCAATAATTTCTAAAGAAAACAATATTGATCAATTTACTAATTTCATAAATGAATATGACTTTAATTTAGCAAGAAATTTAATTTTAAAACAAATTAAAAAGGGTAAATTAAAAATAATTTCCAATATAACATTTGATAAAAAAAGTCTCAAAAACATTCGATATAATTTCAATGGATCAGTGAAAGATGCAGAAATAGAATTACCCAACCAATCAAAAATCAAAAATGTTAAATTTGATTTTTTAGTTGATCAGGATGTTATAAATTTAAATGAAATAGAATTATCATTTGATAAATTCTTCATCGCTTCAGAAAAAATAAGAATTAAAAAAATTAATAATTTTTTCGAAATCTCTGGAAATTTTAAAACAAATGAGACTGAAGTTAATCTAAATAATTACAGAAAATTTATAAATATTAATCTAGATTTAATAGATGATAGAACTATAAATTTAAGCTCAGAGAATGAATTGACATTTAAAATTGATAAAAAACTAAATATTAAAGATTTAAGTATTACATCAAAATTAAATTTTGACGAGTTATTTACAAAATCAAAATATCAAGATTTTATATATTTTAAAGATGGCAATATTTTAATTAATTACATTAAAGAAGAATTAAAAATTGTATTAAATAGCAAGTTTTTATTTCAAAATAATAAATACAATTATAATAAAGCAAAAAATTTAATTAATGTAATCTATAAAAAAAAACAAAACAAAGATGCTTTAGTCAATATAGATTTAAGTAATACAAAAAGCAAAATAAACTCTAAAGAATTTAAAAAATTTATTCATTTTAAAAACTTTAGTCTTCAAGACCAAGATATCACATTCGCATCAGAAAATTTAATAAGTTTTAAATTAAATAAAAAAAATGAAATTCAAAATTTTAATATTAAATCTAAATTAAAATCTGAAAGTATTTTAATTGACTATAAATCACAAAGAATAAAAAAATATTTTAGTGATTTTAAAAATCAAATAACATTTAGTAACAGTCATTTAGATTTAGATTATAAAAATAAAAAATTTAAATTTAACTTAAAAAGTAAATATTCTATTAATGATATAAATGAAAATGTGTCTTTGAATGTTGAAAAAAAAGATAATAAGTACTTTTTTGATTTAGA
>CACHAX010000009.1 GCA_902577875.1 uncultured Pelagibacteraceae bacterium
TCAACAACATAAATATTATTTGATCTGACACCTGGAACTAATAAATATTTTCTGCTCATTTTTGAGTCGCCATGACAAGAAGAACATGCATTCCATCCCATGTGATGCAATTCATCACCAATACCTGGCATTTCAAGTCTATGAATTACTTTAGAATATGTGGGGCTTTGAGGATCAACATCGACTGTTGCTAAATAGTCTGGTTTTTGTATTCCCGTCCCTGTGTAGATAGCTATTGTATATAAAAGCTTTTCTTTTGGCGCTTTTATTGCTTCAGTAGGACTAGCATATCCAGGACCACAGCATCCATCCATGATTGATTTTCTCCTTTGATTACAACTTAATCTTTTTTTTAAGTGACTTCAACTTAATGGTTATTTGTTTTTCCAACTTGGATTTCTTTTTTCAATAAATGCACTTATCCCCTCTTTGGCATCATAAGATGACATATTAAGTGTCATCATCTTACTTGTATAATCATAAGCTTTGTTAAGGGGCATTTCTAATTGTTTATAGAAACCTTTTTTACCTATTTTGATAGTTAAATTTGATTTTGAAGATATTTTTTTTGCAATATCTAAAACTTTTTTATTCAAAGTTTTTGGACTGTAATGATCATTAATTAATCCAATTTCCTTTGCATATTTTGCGCTAATCGGATCACCAGTAAGTAGCATTTCCATCATTCTTTTTCTGCTAATTTTTCGGCTGACAGCTACCATTGGTGTACTGCAAAATAATCCAATTTTTACTCCAGGTGTAGCAAACGTTGCTGAGTTCGTACTATATGCAAGATCACAACTGGCAGCTAATTGACATCCTGCTGCATAAGCAGCACCATGAACTTTTGCTATTACTGGTTTGTTTCCTTCAACAATTTGCATCATAAGTTTCGAACAAAGTTTAAAAAGTTTTAAATGGTTAGATCTATTTTTTATACCTCTCACTTCTTTTAAATTATGGCCTGCACTAAATCCTTTGCCAGCTCCCTCTAAAATAATGACCCTTGTTTCTTTATCATTATCTAATTTTTTAAATGCCTTTAATAAAGATGAAAGAGTTTTGTAAGATAAGGAATTATAAGTTTTTGGATCATTAATTAAAACTCTTTTAACTCCTTTTGAAACTTTATTTATTATTACAGTCATTTATTTTAATTTACCTTCTTCTCTCATCTTAGCTCTAATTTTTGTTGCAGAAATTTTCTGAATTTCTTCAGATAAAACTATTTCTTCAATTTTATATCCAACACCTCTTCCATAACAAATATTTGTAATATTAGGGACAAGCATAATTTTGAATCTACCCTCAAACTCTGGATTAAGTCTTTCTTCTATATTTTTTTTTACTGTTTCAAAATCAAATGGATTATCATCTACTCCTTGTACATCTCTAACCTGAATACACACTTGACCAGTTTTTTTAATAATTTCTTTAAATAGAGTATAATGACCATCGTGAAACGGTTGCCATCTTCCTAACATTTGAGCTGTTGGTTTTTTATTATCCCATTGATAAGTCATTTTTTTATCTCCTCTAAAATTTTTGGTGCCCAAGACTTAGCATCTTGTGTGGTAACATGAAAATCATATTTTTCTGGCTTAACAAACATTTGGTTTGTATCTTCAAACCTACCCTTTTTTATTGTATCTACCCAGATTATATAATCAGCAGGAAATAAGCTTCTTGCCTTTGGAGTTGGACAAATAAAATCTGCAACAACAAAGTTTCCTTCCTCTTTTAATTTTAAAGCAAAATCAGCCATTCTGTTAGCTTGTCTAGATCTGCCCTCTTCTGAAAAATCCCAATCGTTTGCAGCTTTTCTTACTTCATCTGCATTTAATCTTTTAGCATTTAATAATGGAGCTAGTTCGTTGGCTAATGTAGTTTTTCCAGCACCTGGGAGTCCCATGATTAATATAATTTTCATTTTTAGGTTTTAACTTTAAATTAAATTACCAGCAACCCACTTATGAAAGTGATGTGTTGGATTGTCCATCTTTGGAGAAAAATTACCACCATTATAAGCTGGAGAGTTTCTACCTATTTGCATACTTTGAATTATATCTACATCTTCTTTTTGAATGTTTTCCCATTGTTTGTGATTTTTTTGTCTTAAAGTTTTATATTTTGTTGAAGTTGCAGCTTCATCTCCTACATAATAAATTTCCATATGTTCTAATGTAAATTCATGATTAATTGGCTCTAACCAATAAGCATAATAATGATCTTTGTGAATTCCTAACATTACATTTGGAAATAGCGCTACATACTCAGCTATATTCTCTTTATCTTTAGGCCAATTAGGAAAGCAAGGAAACTTTTCATTTCCATCAAACCTTGGATTATAAACAATTGTTCCTTGTCCAGCGAAACGATTTGGCAGTCCTTGAATATGATAGTGATCTTCTAATTTTGAATAAGAATTTAATCCTGGATGAACCCATGGCAAATGATAGCTCTCACAATAATTTTCAATTGCAAATTTCCAATTACATTTTGCATTTAATTTAAAATAACCATAATCATTTGCATGATGAATTAATTCTCTATCTTTCAAGGGCCAAAATTTTTCCCATCTTTGACTTAAAGGACTAATGTAATCCTCAAATGAAATTTCATTATTGTTAATATTAATCATGATCAGATCCAACCAGATATGTGATCTTATCTCTTTTAAATTACTTTTTTGTTTTATCAAATTCAGGAGTTTGATGAATATTCATGCCTCCTATATGAGGTGTAGCAATTAATTTTCCTTCTAGATCATAAGACCATGAATGATATGAGCATCTCATGACATTTCTAATTTTGCCAGCATCTTTAACTAATTTAACTCCTCTATGACTACAAATATTATGGAAAACTTTTATTTCTTTATTTTTTGTTCTAACAATAAGCAAAGGTATTCCAAGTAAATCAATTGGTTTCACATCGCCTTCATCTGGAATTGAACTTCCTACTCCTATTACTATCCACTTATCTTCAAATAATTTTTTTCTTTCAATTAAAGTATATTCTTTACTGTTGTAACATTCATTTGGTAAACCATGAGCTTCACTGATTGGTTTCGATACAATATCTAACTTTTTTTTATCTATAATATTGTAAATTTCTGACATGGTTTATTTTATCACTTGATATAACCCTAACCAAGCATTTACGTCTTTGCTCGCAATGTAATCTGATTTAAAAAATTTTATTTCTTTCCATTTATTTTGCTCTTTAAGTTGTTCAATTTTTTATCAAAACCATATTCTTCATGTATTCCCTCATTAATAGTAAAACAGATAAATCCATCATTCTTTGTAATCCTGATAAATTCCTCCAAAGCTGGTGGCTTTACATGTCCAAAAGTAAATGTACCAACACACATAACAGAGTCATATTCGTCGTCTTTTTTATTAATGGGTTTATTCAAATCTATTTGTTCAAGCTCTTCATAAAGATCATTTGGTACCAATTCTAATAACTTTTTTGAAAGATCTGCCCCATGAAAATTTTTAAAACCATATTTTTTTAATTCAACACCCACCAATCCAGTTCCACAACCAGCATCATAAATTTTTGCATCTTTGTTTTTTTGGAATTCTGAAAATACTTTTGTTGTTTCTTTTGGTCCTGTGTAATTCCAATCGACCATATCCTTGTCATATTTATTGCCATCTCCCCACTCATCGTAATATTTCATTACTTGATCGGTGTCTTTTAACTTATAAATGGGAATTTTGTTACCTACATCTTTTTGCGCCATAATAAAACTTACTTCACTTTTAATAAAAAAACTCCAAAATAATTTTTTTTATCAGTAAAATATTTTAAGACTTTAAAGCCAGATTTATTTACTAATTTAACAAAGTTATTTTTTGAATATTTATGAGAATTTTCAGTATGAATTGTTTCATCTTTAGTAAATTTAATATTCTTTTTATTTATTTTTAACGTGAAATTTTTCTTTGAAATAAGACGCATTTCAATTCTATTTTTTTTTAAATTATAGAATGCTTTGTGATCAAAATTTTTAGTTTGAAAATTTGAATTACAAATTTTGTTTACTACATTTAATATATTTTTATTAAATCTTGCTGTAACTCCCGATTTATCATTGTAAGCATTTTCAAGAGTTTTCTTATTTTTGATTAAATCAACCCCAATTACTAAATAAGAATTTTTGCCTATAATTTTTGAAAAATTTTTTAATATTTTTTTTGCATTTTTAGGTAAATAATTCCCTATGGTCGATCCTGGAAAAAAACTGACTATTTTTTTTTTATTTTTTAAAATTTCATTTAATTTATAGGTCTGACTAAAGTCAGCACATATTGCTGTTACTTTTAAATTTGTGAATTTTTTTGCAATTATTGATGCATTTTCAAACAAATATTCCTTGCTAATATCTATGGGAATATATTCTTTGGGTTCACTTAATGATTTTATAAATTTATTTATTTTTTTATTTGAGCCACTACCAAATTCTACAATTGTTGAATTAATTGGTAATTTTTTTCTTATCTCTTTTTGTAAGTTACCTAGTATTTCTAATTCTTTATTTGTTGGGTAATATTCTTTAAGGTTTGTAATTTTATTAAATAACCTCGAACCTTTTTCATCATAAAAATATTTAGGTAATAAATATTTTTGTTTTTTATTTAATAATCCTTGTAAGATTAATTTTTTATCATCTTGAATTTGATTGTTTATGTTTATTAATTTTAAATTAGTCACTAGATGTCATCAGCTAGTCTGACACCACAAAACTGCCAAGTATCACTTGGATAAAAGAAATTTCTATAAGATGCTCTGATATGATTAATAGATGTAGAATGCGAACCACCTTTTAAGACAAACTGATTGCACATAAACTTGTTATTATATTCTCCTAGATTTCCTTCATATGGTTTATATTTTTTGTAAGGCGTGTAATTACTACTTGTCCAAGCCCATAAATTTCCATAAACATCGTCTGCTTTTTCTTGTACTTCATGAAAAATTTTATTCTCTAAAAAATTACCTTTTTTCTCAGATTGTTTTAAAAAATACTCTAGTTCAAATTCAGTTGGTAATCTTTTGTTTTTGTATTTTGCAAAAGCATCCGCTTCATAGAAACTTATATGAGAAACTGGCTTTTCATTATCAATTTTTTTTACACCGTTTAATGTAAAATAATTATTATTATCTATCCAATACATTGGTTTTTCTAATTTGTTATTATTTAGAAAATCCCATCCATCAGATAACCAATACTCATGGTTTTTATATCCACCATCACTAATAAATTCTTTCCACTCTCCATTAGTTACAAATGAATGTATTTTAAAAGGATCTAATTGTGTTTCTGATACTGGTAATTCATTATCGTAACAAAAAATATCCTCGTTGTTTCCATATTTAAATTTTTTACTAGTTTCTAATGTCAATTCATTTTCCTGTTTTGCAATTGGTTTATCGTCGTTAGAATTATAAGTCGGCATCAATGGATTATTGTAAAAAATATTTTTAATATCCATTAACATTAATTCTTGATGCTGTTGTTCGTGATTTGAACCTAGTTCAACTAAAAATGATGTTCTGTTATTTTTTGTTCTATTTAAAAATTCAATAATATTTTCAGTTACATAATGTCTGTAATTAACTACATCTTTTAATAGCGGTCTATTTAGTGAACCTCTCTTATTTCTAGGATTAAACTCACCTACAGAATTATAATACGAGTTAAATATGTAATTATAATCCTTGTTAAAAGGTTTGTAACTTTCATCCAATTCAGACAAGATGAATTTTTCAAAGAACCATGTGGTGTGACCAAGATGCCACTTAAGAGGACTAACATTTTTGCTGGGCTGTATGACCATATCCTCAGCCTCTAGGTTCTCACACAGAGATAGAGTTTGTTGTCTTGTTTTGGAGAATAATTCTGTAATTTGAGATAATTTATTTTCCATGACTAAATTTAATTAAATTTTCAGATCATGACAATGGGTTACAATGTGTTCAGCTGTTTAATATTTTTATAGACACGGAATATAAAATAATTAAGAATTTACTTATGAATTTTTCTTTAGAAATAGGTCCTAAAACTGATTTAAGCACGTTGCCAAAGGTAAAAGATGTTTATGTTACAATGCTACCTGGGGGTGATTATAGAGAGACCGCTCAACAGTCTGGAGAGTTAGTTAAAGAGGGATTTAATCCAGTTCCTCACTTCCCAGCAAGGTCAATAAATGATGAAAATCAGCTGAAAGATTATGTATCTAGATGTAAAGATTTGGGTGTAAAGCAGGTCTTGGTGATAGGTGGAAGTCGTGACCCAATTGGAAAATTTGATAGCTCATATCAAATGTTAGAGACAGGGTTTTTTGATGGTATCAAGATTGGAATTGCTGGACATCCAGAGGGGAGTCCTGATATATCCGACTCTGATTTAGAAAAAGCTATGATAGATAAAAAGCCTTATGCTGATTATATAGTTACACAGTGGCTAATGGATACTCAGCCTATTATAGATTTTATCTCAAAACAAACAATACCAGTTCATGTTGGAATAACTGGGCCAATGAAAATATCTAGCTTAATTAAATTTGCTAATATTGTGGGGGCAAAAAATTCCATTAACTTTCTTAAATCTAATTTTAGTAAGGCGTTAGATTTATTGAAACCTAAAGACCCTAATGATTTAATTGGGAAAGTTAAATCGCATACTGATTATTTCCACATTTATACATTCGGCGGCTTGAAGGAAACTAACAAGTGGTTGAAGGAGAATAACTATGTCTAATGAATTTGACTATAGTAAACTAAGACATACAACATCAGTAGATCAGTCTGATAGAAAAGTACCATACAATTTAAGACAAAGCGGACCTACTAAAGTTGAGATGCTAATATCAACAAGAGTAAGGAAATCTCCATACTGGCATTTATCTATGAAAGCAGGATGTTGGAGAGCAACTGTTTATAACAGAATTTATCATCCAAGAGGTTATGTTAAACCTGAAGATGGTGGTGCAATGGTTGAGTACGAAGCAATTAAAAACCATGTAACAATGTGGAATGTTGCAGTTGAAAGACAAATACAAGTTAAAGGACCAGATGCAGAAAAATTTGTTGATTATGTAATTACAAGAGATGCTACAAAAATTTCTCCAATGAGAGGAAGGTATGTAATTTTATGTAATGCTTATGGAGGAGTATTAAATGATCCTATTCTTTTAAGAATATCTAAAGATGAATTTTGGTTTAGTTTATCAGATAGTGATATAGGATTATATCTGCAAGGAGTAAATGCTGATGAAAGGTTTAATGTTCAGATTAATGAAATAGATGCTTGTCCTGTACAAATTCAAGGCCCTAAAGCAAAAGCTTTAATGAAAGATCTTTGTGGGAGTGAAGTAGATATTGATAACATGCCTTTTTATGGATTGGCGTCTGCAAAAGTTGGTGGAAGAAGTTGTATAATTTCTCAAACAGGTTTTTCGGGCGAATCTGGATTTGAAATATATTTAAGGGAAGCTACTTTATATGCTGAAGATATGTGGAATGCTGTTCTCGAAGCAGGTAAAAAACACAACTTAATGGTAATTGCTCCTGCACACCATAGAAGAATTCAAGCTGGAATTCTTTCATGGGGACAAGATATGGATCATGAGCATAATCCTTTTCAATGTAATCTAGGATATCAAGTTTCTTTATCTGGAAAAGGTGAATGGAACAAAAAAGGTGATTATGTTGGTAAAAAAGCTCTCGAGAAAATGAAAGCTGATTTAAAAGCAGGTCATAAACCTTACAAACTTCAATTAGTTGGACTTGAATTAGGAGGAAAACCCATTGAAGAATATGCTCCAGATTTTTGGTTAATTTCAGAGAACGGCAGTGAGCCCGTAGGATTTATAACATCTCCATGGTATCATCCAGAAAAAGGGAAAAATATTGCCATGGGATACGTTCCATTTGATGGCACACTAAATGCAAACGGTTTTCCAAAAGGTAAGGTTGGATCGAAATTTAAAGTCCATCTACCAGAAAAATATTCTGATAAACCTGGAGAACCGGTCGATGCAGTTGTAGTTGATGTTCCATTTACAGAATCTTACAACGCAAATACAAGAGAAGTGGTTAATAAGTGATAAAAATTTTTTTAGGGGGAATTTAATTCCCCCTAAATATGACGAAAACCTTTTTCATAGTTGTTTGCATTATAATCGCTATTGCACTAATAATATTCCCATTAATCGTTTCATATAAGGCGCAAAAAAAAAATAAAGATAATTAATGTTTGCTCAGTTTTTAGATATTGTTTTTAAATCGTTAAAGCTTGATAAAACTCTTTATAGAACTCCAAGATATTATGGAGAAGCTGGAATTTATTTTGCAATTCTAATTATGATTTTAGATGGGGTTGCGGGTGCTATTGCAGCTAATACGATTGTAAAAACATCAGTTGGTATATCTGGTTTAACAGCGTTATTAACATGGCTGGTGTGGGCAATTTTTATATTTGTAATTGGGGTTAAAATTTTTCCTGATAAAGATAGAAAAATTCCATTTAAAAGAGTTCTTATAGCTGTTGGGTACGCACACGCTCCAGGCCTGATAAGATTTTTTGCAGTTACACCAGAGCTGGTTCTTTTAATTATTTTTCTTACTCAATTTTGGATTTTTGCTTCATTAATCATTGCAACAAGACATATTTTAAATTTAAAATCAAATTTAAAAGCATTTGGAATTGTATTTTTGTCTTTTTTAATTATTTCTTTTTTGACGATTTCATTTGTAATGACAAAAATTAATTCATTACCTATTAGCACGAATATTTAAAGCGGAAATAAAGTTTTTGCTGTTTTGCAGGAGTTACAAAGTTTATATCCTGTAAGTATTAAATTTTGAGTTACTGTCTCATCTTCTTTTTTACATTCATCACAAATATCATTTAATTCATTATTATCTGAATTGTCTGATTTATATTCAAAGTTATTAGTCATTATCTGTTAATCCTGCTCCTGCAGTTTTTTGTTTTAACTCATCTGTTTCTTCCACAAATGTATTTTCAGATAATTTTGTTAATTCTTTCCAATCTTCTTCAGAAAAATTATTCTTATTTTCTAAGAATTGAATTTTAATTACATCAGCTTTTTCTACAACCTCACTACTTAAATAATTTGAATAAATTGATTGATTGAAATTTAATAAAAATTCTTTTTGATCTATCTTTAAGAAAATTCTCTTTCCTGTTATTTCCGAAGATCTGCTGACAAACGGTAAAAATATTAATGGGTAAGCCATTTTTTCAATTTCTATATCATTTAGTTCTTGGATAGAGATAGATTGATCAAAAAAACTTAATCCAAGTTTAATCGGACAGTAAAAGTTTTGAGGTCTGTTACTTTTGTTAAAAGATTGGCAATTTTCAAAATTCTCATTATTAAAAATTTTAAAATATTGGTTTATGTTTTTTATTCCTGGTAAACCAAATAACTCGAGTTGTTTAATGTTCTTTCCTATTTCTTCGGCAACACCCCAAGAGAAACCTTTTGCTTTAGTTGAACGTTTAACAATTGTATCGATTTCACTATAACTTCTCATTAATTACTTTAGTTATATATCCAATATTGATTAAATGAATTAAGTTCATTTGGTAATGGAGCTCCTTGAAACATACAAATCCTTAACCATTTGTCAGATCTTGGATCAAACTTTACTGCCCCAAAAAACGATAGTTTAAGTCTTAGCATATCAATAGGAACTAATTTTGAGCCGATAGTGTTATCTTGAATTTCAGAATATGGATATTTCTCTGTTATAAACACTCTTCTTACAATATGTCTTAAATCATTGTTCCGTAATAGAAATTTACCAATCTTTAAGCTGTTTTTTAAATTAAAAATAGTTTCATAAAGTTTTTTTATATCTCTAGCAATAGCTGTAGGCTGCTCAAGCTCAGAACCATTATCTTCAAACCGATCTCCAATTCTAGGCTCTTCCTTATTTTTTGATATAAACCAAAATTTTTTATTATTTTCATTTTTTGAAAAATCAATTTTTAAAATATCTGAATAATTTTTCTCAATTATTTCTCTTAGGTCATTTATAGTTCTGTCTACAGGTATATTAAAACTACTATCCTCGTCTGAACTCATTTGAGAAATTAAAGGATCAGTTATTTCATTATATGGCTCCATCATTATAGAAACCAAATACTCAACTCCTTCTTCAGATAAATTTTCCTCTGCCCAGTTATATAATTTATCAAATATATAAAAATTTGATTTATCAATATTACCTTTCAAATAATTAATTAAATTTTGTAAATCATTAATTAAATTGTTTATTTTTTTCTTTTGGTATTCGCTGTCAGTATTCCATGAAGTTACATTTTTTAAAGATTTTGTTAAACAGTTGTAAAAAATTTTAAACTCTTCTTCTGATACTTTTTCTATTTCTCTTATTTTTTTTAAAGCTGTCTCTTTAGCTAGAATCCAATTATTTAACAATGAAGGGTGGTTAACAATGAATGGTGCCATTCCTAATCCAGTTGAATTTCCAATTCCTAAATTTCTGCAAATATCCAAGGCTAATTCTACAGCATCTTTAGGATTTTTATGTTTTGCTATGTGATTGACCTGATCAAAAGTGAATTGTCTTACAAGATAAACCAACATCATTTCCAATCTAAAAGGACCATTTATTTCATCTCTATTTTTAATTCTAAACCTGTCTGCTAATCCAAATTTTCCTGAGCCATATACTGCGGTTGTTCTGTACAAATATCCAACTTTTGAAAGCTCATTGGTATTTGGCTGGATACCTTTTGATAAACAATCAACCACATAATTAAATGCTCTAACTGATCTATTTGCTCTTGAAAGAGTTAGTTCTTTATAAGAAAGTCTACCAACTTCTTGTTTAGGTACATTTTGTGAGAGTCTATCTATATCAAGTTTTGAGGGAATGCCGTCGTACAAAGCAAATGCAGCATCCCATTTGGTTGCAATTACTCTATCAGATCTTTCCTCATCTTTAAGCTCATTAGCAAAACAAACTAAAGAATATGTTTTTTTATCTTTTGAAAATGAATAAATAGCAACTCCATATCCCCTATCATTCAAGTCGAACAAATCTCTTTTATATTTCCAATCTTTGAACTCATTTAAAAATGATCTTAGAAAAGATAATTTAGATTGATGAAACGATCCAAGCCTAGAGAGTTTCATTACAGTTTTAGGATCTCTTAGTGGAACTTGCATTAATTAATTCCTTTATAAAAATTAAACCAGTTATTGCCAAGTATCTTATTTATCTCTTCTTCGTGAAAACCTTTATTTATTAGTTCTGTGTTTATATTATTAAATCCTCTTGCATCCAAAAACCAATCTGGTTGTTTTGGAAAACCAGGTTTATCTTTACTACCTTCACCAAAATTTTTTGATTTTGACCATGTTCCATTTCTCATCCACTCAACTACACTGTCTGGTTGGTTCAAGCATAAGTCTGATCCTATACCAACATTATTAATACCCATAATTTCAACTGTTCTTGCAACCATTTCACAAAAACTTTCTATTTTACAATTCGTTCCATCTTTTAAATGGTGAGCATACAATGACAATCCTAACATTCCTCCACTATCAGATAAAACTTTTAATAATTCTGTAGATTTATTCCTTTTTGCTTCAAACCAAAAAGTTGGATTTGCATGAGTGATCGCAATTGGTTTTTGACTAATTTCAATTGCATCAAGTGTACTTTTCTCTGCTGAATGAGACATGTCAACAACGATACCTACTCTATTCATTTCTTTAATAGCCTCTTTTCCAAAATTAGTAACTCCGCTATCATTTTTTTCATAACATCCAGTGGCTAATAATGATTGGTTGTTATAAGTTAATTGCATAAATCTACAACCTTGTGAGTGTACTTTTTCTATAAGACCTATGTCATCTTCAATTGGTGAACAATTTTGAAATCCAAAAAAAATTGCAGTTTTGTTTTCTTCTTTTGCTTTTGTAATATCGTTGTAGTTATTTCCTAGAAATATAAGATCTTTATTTTCTTCGAAATGTTTATTCCACTCTTGTATTCTTTGTTGTAATTCATCATAGTCTTCATGATAAACTAACGTTACGTGAACTGCATTTAATCCAGCTTTATTATTTATTTCAAAGATTTCTCTAGACCATTTACAATACTGAAGATTATCAATTCGATAATTCATATTTGATATACACTATTATTATTATTATGATTGTCACTAACTTAAACTGTCCTGAGCTAAAAATTGCAATTTAAGGGAAATATCTGTAAATTGATATTGGTTTCATGAAATACAAAAAAAAATCACATAAAGTATCAATTGTAATGGGCAGTCAGTCTGATTACAAAACAATGAAGAATTGTGAAAAAGTTCTTAAGATTTTAAAAGTTAATTATGAGACAAATATCGTCTCTGCACACAGAACTCCTGATAGACTTTATACCTATGCAAAGAAAGCAGAAAATAATAATATTTCTATTATTATTGCTGGGGCCGGAGGATCAGCACATTTACCTGGTATGATTGCTGCTATAACTAGAATTCCAGTCATAGGTGTTCCCATTGAAAGTAAAAAGTTAAAAGGTTTAGATAGCCTACTATCAATTGCTCAAATGCCAAAAGGAATTCCTGTTGGCACAGTTGCTATTGGAGAAGATGGTGCGATCAATGCTGGTTTATATGCTGCTTCAATTATAGCTACGTATGATAACAATGTAAAAAAAGCACTTTTAAATTGGCGAAAAAAACAAACATCAAAAGTAAAAAAAAAACCAAAGTAATTAATGTCGAAACCTGATCTAGGAATAATAGGTGGAGGACAATTAGGAAGTCTATTAGCATCCGCAGCAAAAAAACTTAATATTAAAACGATTATTTTATCAGATGATAAAGATGCACCCGCAATCAATTTTGCAGATGAATTTATTTATGGAGATTACCAAGACATAAATATTATCAATAACTTTTTAGAAAAAGTTGATCTTGTTACTTATGAGTTTGAAAATATCCCATATGATATATTGAAAAAAATTAATGAAACCAAATCTGTATTACCAAGCCCCGAAATAAATAAATTAATTCAAAATAGAATGACTGAAAAAGAATTTTTAAATAAAAATAATATAACTACAACACAGTTTGTAAGTATTAACGATTTAGATGATATAAAAACAAACGATAGATTAATACCTGGTTTATTGAAAACTTGTACACTTGGTTATGATGGAAAGGGCCAATATAAAATAAACAATGCAAATGATTTAAATGAAGATTTTGATTTTTCAAAAGGCTACATCTTAGAAAAGATAGTAAATTTAAAAAAAGAAATTTCAGTAGTGGTTACAAGATTTGGTCACCAAAAATATGAATTTTATGATCCAATTGAAAATTATCATGAAGACCAGATTTTAAAACACTCCAAAATTCCCGCTGATATAAGTGATGAAATTAAAAATAAAGCATTGGACTGGGCAAAAACAGTGGCTGAAGAGCTTGATTATATTGGTACTATGTGCGTTGAATTCTTTATAGATAAAAATAATAATTTATACGCTAATGAAGTTGCACCAAGAGTACATAATTCTGGACATTTAACTATAAATTCACACAACATTAGCCAATTTGAAAATCATATCAGAGCTGTATGTGGACTTGAAAAATTAGAAACAAAAAAAATTTATAATGCAAAAATGCTTAATTTGATTGGTGAAGAAATATTAGAATATAAAAATAAAAAATTTAAAGAAAATGAATTTTTTTATGATTATTTAAAAAAAGAAGTTAAAGCTAAAAGGAAAATGGGACATTTAACAACTATAGAAAAATAGTTTTAAGATATAGTTTGTATCAAAGAAATATTATTGTTTGTAGGTTTATTAACTTCTTTTGAAACTTCATGAAAGTTTAATCTCGTTTTTTTACACTCTTTAAGAAAACTCGATCCTGTTAATTCAAGATTTAAATATCTATTAACATCATTTTCATTAATTATAACAGGTTGTCTATGATGTATTTGTTTAATATTTTCATCTGCATCCTCAGTTATTAAACAAAATTGATCATTGTCATAAATAGCCGCTAAATACATAAGCTTTTTATCCTCTCTTAAAAAATAATAAGGTGTTTTATTTTCTTTTTCTCTTTTCCATTCATAAAAACCATCTGCTACAGCTACACATCTATGTAATCGAATTAGTTTTTTGAAAGACACTTTTTCATCAATAGTTTCTAGTCTTGCATTTATTAAAGGTTTAAAATCTTTTTGCTTAGCCCAACTAGGTACTACTCCCCACTTTAAATTTTCTAGAGTATTTCCATTATTATATTTTTTAATCACAGGTAATTTCTGAAATGGATGTGCATTATAATTTTCATTATCTTCAACTTGTATAGCTGACTTAACAAGTTTTTTTGTTTTTGTAACGGGGCTAGTTATTACGTATCTTCCACACATATTTAATTTTCTTGGTTTAATCTAAATTTAGATTATATGTTTTTCAAAACTATGAAATCAATAGAAAATAATTTTGATGATCCGCAAGTAAATGAGTTGCTAACTAAGCATTTTATTGAATTGAGATCAGTTTCTCCTGAGGGAAGTTCGCATGTATTAGATATACCTGGATTAAAGGATCCAAGTATAAAATTCTGGAGTTTATGGGAAAATAATGAATTAATTGGTTGTGGAGCTTTAAAATTATTTGATGAAACACATGGAGAATTTAAATCTATAAGAGTTTCAGATAAGTTTAGAAATAAAAAATATGGTGGAAAAATAATTTCACATCTTGTTGAAAAATCTAAACAAATAGGAATCACTAAACTAAGTGTCGAAACTGGTGCAGGTGATTTTTTTGCACCTGCTAGAAAACTTTTTAAAAGTTTTGGTTTCAAAGAGTGTGGGCCTTTTGCCCACTATAAAGATGATCCTAATTCATGCTATTATTCAGTAGATATTTGAGGAGTTTAATTTGGAAACTGATAAATCTAGACCATTTGTATTATATGTTGCCGAAATCATTTATCAAAAGATATATGAAATCAAGATTAAAAATCCAAATTTAACTAATATTCAAGCTTTTGAAATATTTATTGCATCAGATGATTATAATGAAATTAGCTCAGGAAATTTTCATGATAAATGGTTTAAAGAACTTGAGAATAATGACTACATAGATAAATCTACAAAAAAAAAGATTAATCAAGAAACTATAAGACTTTTACAAATACAAAAAGATACTATGATTAAACAACTAATGAAAATCCCAAAATTATATTATGCAAAAAGTCACTTTCCTTTAGAATTATCTCAAAGAGCATTTGATCATTTGTGGAGAGTTTGTGAAAGTTATGAACTTTGGTGTAAAGAAACTAAACAAAATGCATTAATATTATTAAATTTAACAGAATAATTTATGAGTAATAAAATTTTGAGATTTATAGATAGCACTTTAATAGATTTAGGTAGACAGTTTAAATGGACCTATCTACCACCATTGATGATTTATCTTGCTGCTGGTATTTCAGGACTAACAGGTATTGTTGGAACTTTTTTTGTTAAAGACTATCTAAACTTATCTGCTGCTTTTCTTGCTGGACTGGGTTTTTGGGCTGGAATTCCATGGGCACTGAAGATGCCTTTAGGTCATCTTGTTGATCTTATCTGGAATAAAAAAAATTACATGGTTTTTGTAGGAGCATCCTTAATCTCATTAAGTTTAATTATAATGTACGGTTTAATAATTCATACTGAATGGATGTCATCAATTCTTTCAGTAGAAACATGGTTTGTGATCAGTGTTTTACTTGCTCCAATTGGTTATGTTGTGCAAGATGTTGTAGCTGATGCTATGACTGTAGAAGCAGTTCCCTTGGTTGATGACAGTGGAAATAAATTTTCAAGAGATGAAATCAAACTTATGCATACAACAATGCAAACTCTTGGAAGATTTGCAATAATTGGTGGAACTGTTTTAGTTGCTTTAGCTAACGTTATTCTCTTTAAAGGAGTAGACGAACTTGAACAAGCAGATAAGATAAATTTATACGGTTCAATTTATATATATGCTTTAATTATTCCAATTGTATCTGTACTAGGAATATTTCTTGCCTCATATCTAAAAAATCAAAAGAAAAGAAAGCTTATTGAACAAGGTTTAGAGGGTGACCAAGATTATGCTCCTTCAGAGAAAACTGAAGTAAATTGGTGGATACTAGGTGGAAGCTTGGTTTTTGTTATTTTCACTTTAGGTATTGGATCATTCAAAGTGCCTTTTGCTCAAGAAATTGTTTTCGTAGGTTCAATGGCAATTATTCTATTTTTAATGAATAAATTAGTTAAAGAACTTCCTCAAGATTTAAGACTTACTGTTGTAGGAACGGCAATAATAATTTTTATTTTTAGAGCAATGCCAGGACCTGGTCCAGGTTTATCTTGGTTTGAAATTGATGTTCTTGAATTCAATGAACAATTTTTTTCTGTATTATCACTTATTGCTTCAGTTTTAACTCTTGTGGGTATTATCTTATTAAGACCTTTTATGGCAAATAACTCAATAGCTAGAATAATAGTGATTTTATCTGTTGCAGGTGCAATTTTATTTTTACCAAGTGTAGGAATGTATTATGGATTTCACAATTGGACATCATCAATTACTAATGGAGTTGTTGATGCCAAGTTTATTGCAATATTAAATACTGCACTTGAGTCACCTTTGGGACAAGTCTCAATGATACCTTTGCTTGCATGGATTGCTAAAAATGCGCCTTCACACTTGAAAGCAACTTTCTTTGCAGTATTTGCATCTTTTACAAATCTTGCTTTATCAGCAAGTGCTTTGGGGACTAAATATTTAAATGAAATTTACGTTATTACTAGAGAGGTAAAAGATAAAGTGACAAACGCTATTCTTACCACCGCAGATTATTCAGATCTAGGTATTTTGTTGATAACAGTAACGCTTGTAACTTTAATAATTCCAATTGTGTTTGTGGTTATAATTCAAAAAACTAAATTCAAAACTTCAGAATAATTTTTATTCAGCTTTATAGCCAAATTCTAAACAAGCATCGGTTATTGAATGGTAAAGAGATTCACCAAAACTTCTTAAAGCAAATATTCTTACCTTTCTTGGATTTGAGCTAATAAAATCAATAGTTATTGTGATTGCATGAAAAGCAGAATTAGAACATTTTCCTTCATCTAGACCATCTAAATTTAACGGACAACCTTTTTTCAATACTTCATCTACTAAAGAACCTTCCAATTCCAGTATTGTTCTTGAATGAGATAGATCTGTTAATGCAAAATCATCATGACTTAAGTTCTCTAAAATAGATTTTTCTATTTCTTTATTCCTTGAAACGACTAACCAATTATCAGGTCCCATCCATAAAATTCTTGTATTTTTATTTGAAGAAACCAAAAGTGTCTCAGGTAAATTTAAATTATCTATTTTTATTTTATCAATACTAATTGAAGATTTTTTATATTTAACAATCTGATAAATCAAAATATCTTTGATTTCTCTGATATTTATTAGCTCATCTTTACTATCGTGATTGCCAAACAATCCATGTTTATGAATATTTTCTAGTGCAGAAACATTTTTCATGATCTAACTCTTTTTCCCTCTGGGTCAACATAGTGTGAAGATATAACTTCTACCTCAATTGATTTATTTTTTAATGGTGATACCGCAAAAAACTTTTTGCCGATCATGTTTTTTCCATCTTTCATAATTGCTAGTGAAAATGGATTATTATTTTCTACACTCCAACAAGAAGAAGAAACATGGCCAAGTTTAGGGTTTGGTAATTTTGCATTCTGATCTTGGACTATATGAGATCCTTCAGGAATACTAGACTTTCTATCAATTGGAATAAGTCCAACAATTTTTTGTCTGCTTTCAACGTTAAATGCTTCTCTTCCTAAAGAATTTTTACCAATAAAATCTTTTTTCTTTGAAACTAATCCATTTAGTGAAACATCTGATGGGATTGTTCGGCCGTCTAATTCTGGTCCTGCAACGTGTCCCATTTCTATTCTTAATGTTGATAAAGCTTCAGTTCCGTAAGGCTGATTTCCAAATTCTTTTCCTACTTCCATCATTTTCTCCCACATGAACATGCCATGATCTGATTTGACATTAATCTCATATGCAAGCTCACCAGAAAATGAAATTCTAAAAATTCTTGATGGAACACCAAAAAAGTCTGCTTCTTTATAGCCCATAAAAGGAAATGCATCATTTGAAACATCTAAGTCTGGATATAATTTTGATAACATGTCTCTAGATTTGGGTCCTGCAATTGCAGCTCCTGCCCATTGCTCAGTTGTAGATACAACGTTTACATTTAATTCAGGCCATACAATTTGAAGATAATATTCTAAGTGAGACAAAACATTTGCAGCTTGTGCAGTTGTAGTGGTCATATGATAATGATTTTCTGAAATCCTTGTTGTTGTTCCATCGTCCATGACAATTCCATCTTCTCTGAGCATTAATCCATATCTTGCTTTTCCAACAGGTAATTTCATCCAAGCATTTGTATAAACTCTATTTAAAAATTCTGCTGCGTCTGGACCTTTGATATCAATTTTTCCTAATGTTGTTACATCACAGATACCAACGTTCTCTCTAACATTCTTTGCCTCTCTCTTTGAAGCTTCAAATAAAGTTTCATTTCCTTGTTTGTAATATCGAGGTCTCTTCCAGGCACCTGCATCGACAAAAACAGCATTATTTTTCTCATGCCATTCATGCATTGGGGTTTTTCTAGTCGGCATATATTCCATACCTACTTCACGACCAACTATTGTCCCGATTGTAATTGGTGTAAAAGGTGGTCTAAATGTTGTGTGTCCCACTTCAGGAACTATTTTATTTTCTATATTAGATACCAACTGAAGACCATTTAAATTACTTGTACGGCCTTGATCTGTTGCCATTCCAAGAGTTGTGTATCTTTTGACGTGCTCTATTGATCTGTAACCTTCTCTTAGTGCGATTTCTATATCAGAAACAGATACATCATTTTGAAAGTCAACAAATCTTTTTGGATTTTCATTTTTAGGTAACGGCATACACCAAAATTTATCATGAGCTCCGTATTTCTTTTCATTTACATTTGGAATTGATATTTCTGTTTTAGTCTCTGTAATTTTTGCGGAAAGATTTGAACCATTTTCAAAACCATGTTTTAAACTTTCTTCTAATGTAAATGATCCATTTGCTGCACCAACTGATGTCTCATGCTGTTTTTTCTTATCTGGAATAAATGCATCAATTTTTTCTTCATACTTAAGTTTATTTCCTGATTGTGATGCTAAATGAACAGATGGTGTCCAAAATCCAGATACACAAATACAATCACAATCTACAGTTTCTGTTTTCTCAAAAGAATTTTTATCTTTATTCAGTTTGCCAATTTTTGCGGATTTAACTTTTTTGTATCCATTAGCAACAATAACACCATGAGAAAATCTTATATCAATTCCCTTTGATTTAGCTTCATCAATTAATTCTGATGAATGTTCTTCCCTTGTATCTAATATAATTGGTTCAACATTATTTTTTTTGAACTCTAAAGCTGTTTCATATGCGCTATCGTTATTTGTAAATATTAAAGGTTTCTTTCCAACCAATACTCCGTAGACTTTCATATATTCTTTTGCAGCTGCTGATAAAAAAATTCCTGGAGTATCATTGTTGCCAAACACAATTGGTCTTTCAATTGAACCCGTTGATAAAATTGTTTCTTTGGCTCTAATATACCAAAGTCTTTGTCTTGGGGTGAATTTTGATTTTTTCTCTAAATGATCACTAACTCTCTCAAACATTACCAGCATGTTATGATCATAGTAACCAAAAACTTGAGATCTATTTTTTACGGTGACATTAGGCATAGATTTTAATTCGGTAATTATTTTTTCTGCCCAATCTTTTCCTGATAAATTATCGATGCTCACGTCGTCAGTTAAAAGTGTTCCTCCAAATCTTGGTTTATCCTCAGCTAAAATTACTTTTGCTCCATTTTTTGCAGCAGCATAAGCACTCGCTAATCCAGAGGGTCCGGATCCAGTAACTAACAAATCGCAATACTCAAATTTATGTTCGTATCTTTCTTTATCTTTTTCTATCGAAGCAACCCCTAAACCTGCAGCTTTTCTTATGAAAGGTTCGTAAATTTTATACCAGAAACTCTTAGGCCACATAAATGTTTTGTAATAAAACCCAGCAGGGAAAAACATTTTTAAAAAATTATTAATTGCACCAACATCAAAATTTACTGATGGCCAACAGTTTTGGCTCGTTGCAGACAAACCTTCAACGAGTTCCATTTCTGTTGCATTAACATTGGGTTCTGAATGACCATTGAATTCTACTTGAAGCTTTGCGTTTGGCTCCTCTACTCCTGCACCAAAAAAACCTCTCGGTCTATGATATTTAAAACTTCTACCAACTAGGTGTATTCCATTTGCTATTAAAGCAGATGCAATTGTATCACCTTCATATCCAAATAATTTTTTACCATTAAAAGTAAAAGATATTTTTTTGTTTCGATTAATTAATCCCTCTTTATTTAATCTAAATGGTTGGCTCATCTTATTTCTTCTGTGACTTTTGCTGTTTGGAAAATTTCATGTGTAGCGGTGTCTCTTTGCACCTTAATCCATTGTCTACATCCAGCTATATGTTGCCATAACTCTATATGTTTCCCTCTTGGACTTTTTCTCATATAAACAAAATTATCCCAATCATCGCTTGATACTTCTTCATTTATATTAGGTCTTTTTACAGTTGCATCACCTCCATATGAAAATTCTTTTTGTGCTCTTAAACCGCAATAAGGACATTTGATATATAACATTTTTTAACCAATCCAGGTTTTAGTTCCTAAACCTTTTTCATCTAAAAGATGACCTGTTGAAAATCTATTTAATCTTAATTCTGAATTTAATTCATGAACTTGGTCTTGCGCAATTGTATGAGCAAAAGTCCAACCTGAAACAGGAGTTGATTTAAAACCTCCATAACACCATCCGCAGTTTAAATATAAACCTTCAATATGAGTTTTATCAATTATTGGGGAACCATCCATAGACATATCCATGATCCCTCCCCATGTCCTTAACATTTTTAATCTACTTAAAAATGGAAACAAAGCTAAGCCACCTGTCAATACATGTTGTATAGTTGGTAAGTTACCTCTTTGAGCATAACTATTATATCCATCAAGATCACCACCCATTACCATCTCACCTTTATCTGATTGACTTATATAAAAGTGGCCTGCACCAAAAGTTACTACTCCGTCTAATAATGGTTTTACAGGTTCTGAAACACAAGCTTGCAGTACATGTGTTTCTATTGGCAGCGTCATATTTAATTTTTCAGCTAATATATTTGTGCTACCTGCAACACATAATCCAACTTTTTTTGCTTTAATATCTCCTCTTGAAGTTCTAATTCCTTTTATCTTTCCATTAACAACATCAAAACCAATGACCTCACAATGCTGTATTATATCTACTCCCATATCATCTGCTTGACGTGCATAACCCCAAGCAACAGCGTCATGTCTTGCGGTACCAGCGCTTGGTTGCATTAAGCCTCCAAAAATTGGGAAACGTACTTCATCGCTAAAGTCAGCCATTGGAATTAATTTTTTAACTCCGTCTCTATCCAATAACTTTGCATCTATTCCATTTAATCTCATAGAGTTTCCTCTACGAGCATATGCGTTCATTTGAGCATCAGAGTGGGCTAAGTTTATTATTCCCCTTGGAGAAAACATCACATTAAAGTTCAGTTCTTGACTTAAGTTTCTCCATAAATCCATTCCAAATTCATTAAATCTTGCATTAGCATCGTACATAAAATTTGATCTTATGATCGTTGTATTTCGACCAACATTTCCACCACCAATCCAGCCTTTCTCAATGATAGCTACATTTCTAATATTATGTTCTTTTGCTAAATAATATGCAGTAGCAAGACCATGTCCTCCACCTCCAATGATGACTACATCATATTCACTTTTTGGAGTTGGATCTTTCCAAGCAACTTCCCAATTTTGGTGATTGGAGAAAGCGTTTTTGATTAGACTAAATACTGAATATTTCTGCATCCGTAAGTTTTATAAAATTAAATATAAGTTTTTGCTAATTTTTTTTATATATATTTTTTAGATGTTTAAATACGTGACAAAAAAGGATAGTAATTCTGCTCATTAATAAGTAATTAGATTTATGTCAAAATCAGATATCCAAATTGCACGAGAAGCAAAAATGAAACCCATAAATGAGATTTTGGGTAAAATTAATGTTCCAGACGAACCAAGTGCTTTTAGCCCTATGGGACGTCATATTGCAAAAATAAATTTAGAATATTTAGATAGTTTGAAAGACAAACAAAATGGAAAATTAATTTTAGTTACTGCTATTACACCAACTCCTGCTGGTGAGGGAAAGACAACTACGTCAGTTGGTTTAAATGATGGATTAAATAAAATTGGTAAAAATTCTATAGTGTGTTTACGTGAACCTAGTTTAGGTCCTTCATTTGGAATGAAAGGCGGAGCAGCAGGTGGTGGATATGCTCAAGTTGTTCCGATGGAACAAATCAATTTACATTTTACAGGAGACTTCCATGCAATTACATCTGCTCACAATTTATTGTCAGCGTTAATTGATAATCATATTTATTGGGGAAATAAATTAAACATAGATGTGAGAAGAGTTGTTTGGAGAAGAGTTATGGATATGAATGATAGATCTTTAAGATCTATAAATATTAATTTAGGTGGAGTAGCTAATGGTTTTCCAAGAGAAGATGGTTTTGATATTACAGTAGCATCTGAGATAATGGCTATCTTTTGTTTAGCAAATGATCTTGAAGATTTGGAAAAGAGAATAGGTAATATTACAGTTGCTTATACTAGAGATAGAAAGCCTATTTTTGCAAAAGATTTAAATGCTCATGGACCAATGACTGTTTTGTTAAAAGAAGCAATCAGGCCTAATGTAACTCAAACGTTAGAAAATAATCCTGCCATTATTCATGGTGGTCCTTTTGCAAACATTGCGCACGGTTGTAACTCTGTAATAGCAACTAAAGCAGGTTTAAAACTAGCTGATTATGTTGTAACTGAAGCTGGATTTGGAGCAGACCTAGGAGCAGAAAAATTTTTAGATATTAAATGTAGAAAATCAAATTTAAAACCTGAATGTGTAGTTATTGTTGCAACAATCAGAGCATTAAAAATGCACGGTGGTGTAGCTAAAGATGATTTAAAAAATGAAAATGTAGAAGCGTTAAAAAAAGGTTTAGTAAATTTAGAAAGACATATTGAAAACGTAAAAAAATTTGGTTTACCGGTAGCAGTTGCTGTTAATCATTTTGTTGCTGATACAGATAATGAGGTAAAAGAGTTAATAAATGCTTGTGATAATATGGGAGTTAAAGCTACTTTATGCACTCATTGGTCAAATGGTGGCGAAGGGACAAAAGAACTTGCTTCACATGTTGTAGATTTAATTGATCAAAAACAAGCAAATTTTAAATTTTTATATGATGAAAAAACACCTTTGTTAAAGAAAGTTGAAACTGTTGCAAAAGAAATATATCGAGCAAACGAAGTTGTTGCTGACAGTAAAATAAAAGATCAATTAAAATCTTTTGAAGAAGCGGGTTATGGAAATTTACCTATATGCGTAGCAAAAACACAATATAGTTTTTCTACTGATCCAAACGCAAAAGGTGCTCCAACAGGCCATTCATTACCAATTAGAGAAGTAAGATTATCTTCAGGTGCAGAATTTATTGTTGTTATTTGCGGAGCCATCATGACAATGCCAGGACTTCCTCGAGTTCCTGCAGCAGACTCTATTAAGCTTAATGAAAAAGGTGAAATAGAAGGCTTGTTCTAATTTAAATTATTTAGCCAATTTTCTAATTCTCTCATCCTTGCATCTTTATTTGAAATTTTATTTTCATCTTCTATAATTTTTACATGAGAGTCTATTTCCATTTGGTCAATAAATGCTTTTTTTTCTAAAAGTCGATCTCTCCTAAAATGAATTAAGCTTATCATTTTGGCATAAGTTATTTCTGGGTGATATTGTATTCCCCATACATTCGTTGAACCAACATTAAAATTTATACCCATGACTTTATTTATTGGATTTGATGAAAGTAATGTAGAGCCCTCAGGTAATTTTACAACTTCATCAAAATTAAATGCAGGGGTATTAAATTTTTTATTTTTATTTTTATAAAGCGGATGTTTAAGACCATTTTCGTTTATTTCTATGTCGTGAGCTATTCCCCTGTGAGCGCCATTAGGGCATTTCTTTACTTCACCACCAGCAACGGTCACAGCAACTTGCATTCCCCAACATATTGCGAATATATTTTTTATATTCTTTTGACATTCCCTCATAAAGTTTATTTGTCTTCTTATTTCTGGAGTATCATTGTAAATATTTAAACTACTACCACCCCATATCATTCCATGATATTTAGTTAAATCTTTAGCTACTTCATTAATATTTTCATCTGATGAAGGATTAACAACATCAATATCTAATTGATCTGTAAAATAACTAATACTGTCTTTTAAACTTTCAGTATGAGTTTTAATTCCACCATCAGTAAAGCTTTGATTTTCTTCTCTAAGGTTACCTTCAACTATCAGAATTCTTTTCATTAAAATAATTTACCTGAAATACTATGTTCATAAAGTGCTTTCATGTCATCCTTACTCATTGTTCTTGGATTGGTAGAAGTTGAAGGATCTTCTAATGCCATAACTGATAACTGCTCTAAATTTATTTTATTTACATCAACAATTTCTGATAATTTATGTGGTATATTTAATTCTTTTCTTAGTTCTAAAATCCAGTGTAAAAAACTATCAAAACTTTTATCGAGTTCGAGATAATCACATATAGAAATTATTCTTTTTTCAATCATTTCTTTGTTAAAAGTTAATACATAGGGCATAAAGATTGCATTTGATAAACCGTGGTGAACATTAAATTGCGCATTAATAGGATGGCTTAAAGAATGAATAGCACCAAGCCCTTTTTGAAAAGCGGTAGAACCCATACTAGCTGAAGCTAATAATTCTGCTCTAGCATTTAAATCTTTACCGTTCTTGACTGCTTTAATTAATGAGTTTTTAATTAACTTCATTCCCTCAATCGCAATTCCATCAGCCATCGGGTGGAATCCAGGCGCACAAAAAGCTTCTAAATTGTGTGCCAAAGCATCCATACCTGTCGCTGCAGTCAATCTTGGAGAAAGATCTAAAGTTAAATTAGGATCTAAAATTACTATTGAAGGTAAAAATTTCGGGTGGAAAATAATTTTTTTTATACCTGTTTGTTTATTGATTATAGCTGATGCTCTTCCAGTTTCTGATCCTGTCCCTGCTGTAGTGGGTACAGCTATGATAGGTGCTATATTAGTTTCATCTGCTCTTTTCCAATATTCACCTATATCTTCAAAATCCCATATTGGTCTAGACTGTCCTGACATAAAAGCAATAGCTTTACCTACATCAAGACCGCTGCCACCACCAAATGCAATGACTCCATCACAACCTAATTTCTTAAACTGTCCTACTCCCTCATCCACATTCTCACCTACTGGATTTCCTGAAAAATTTGAAAAAACTTGAAGATGATTAAAGGTTTTTTTTAAATTTAAAATAATATCTTTTACCATTTTTAGATTAATTAAATCCTTATCTGTGACAAATAATGGTTTATCAATTTTAAGATTTTTACAGGCTAGGCTTAAATCTTGAATCCTGTTCTCTCCAACCCAAATTGTAGTAGGATAATTCCAATTAGTTTTCATATAAAAAAAATATTTAATTTTTCTATTTTTCTTTGTACAGTATATTTATAATTTTAATTAATACTCAACCAAAAAGTTTGAAAAGGATTAAAAACTAATTCTTTATCAAAAGTAATCTTAAATTTTTGACCTAATAAATTTTTAGATTTTAAGTATTTTGAGTTGATTTTTAAAACTTGAGTTTTTGATGTTAAATTTGTGATTGCTAATATTTTTTGTGATTTGTCTAAACTTATTCTTTCCAGTGCATAGAATTTTGACCCAAAATTTGGATTTTTTCTTTGTGCGTTTGGATGAAATGCTTTTTGCTTTCTCCTAATTTTTATTAAATTTGTCATTTCATTGTAAAATACTGATTGTTTGGAATTATTTATTTTTAAATTTTTTACAAGTCTTTCATTGTTCCATTTATATCTATTTAAATCTCTTTTATTATCTGTAATTATAAATTTACTAATGTCATTTGAAGTTCCAAAAAGGGAATTAAAATAAAAAGCTGGCACTCCTTCGAATGAAAGAATTATACTATGTGCAGCTAAATAGCGTTCTAATGAATAATTTCCATTTTCATCAAAATCACTTGCTTTAAAAGCGTTAAATAAAGTAATATTTGCTTCATACACTTGCTTTTTTGAGCCATTTATTTTTCTATATGAAAATTCACCTCCATTTTTTTTTAGACGACTAAATAATTTATTTAAAGATGATTTGGTTAATAATCCTTCAACTGGTCTCATTCCGACACCATCATGAGAGGCTAAAAAATTTAGATAACTAGTTCCTTTTTTTAAACATGGAAATTTTTTACTCCATTTAGTAAGTTCAGAGCCATTCTCAAATAGCAAACTTTTAATTATTAAAGGAGGTAGTGAAAAATTATAAATCCAATGCGCTTGATCATTTTTTCCAAAATAACTAAGATTTTGTTTTTCAGGTAAATTGGTTTCAGTGATTAAAATTTTTTTTTGTTTGAGATTAGAACAAATTATTCTTAATAGTTTAATTATTTTGTGTGTATTTGAATGGTTAATACATTTTGTGCCACTTTCTTTCCACAAATATGCTATTGCATCTAATCTAAAAATATTTACTCCACGATTTATTAAAAAGAACATTATCTTAATAAATCTAATTAATACTTTTGGATTTTTGAAATTTAAATCTATTTGGTCAGGGCTAAAAGTTCTCCACAGATAAGTGGTCTTATTACGAATTTTTATTTTTTTTAATAATTTATGTTCACGTGGTCTCACAACGTTTTTAGAATTAAATTTTTTATCTATAGTAAAAAAAAAATCATTCCCTGGTGACTTATTTAATAAAAAATTTTTAAACCAGATACCACGTGAAGAAGAATGATTTATTACGATATCTGCCATAATTGAATTATATTTTGACAAATCTTTAATATCTTGCCAGGTACCTAATTTACTGTCTACTTCACAATGATCTTTAACTGAGAAACCGCTGTCACTACTTGAGGGATAAAATGGTAAAAAATGAATTGTATTAAAATAATTTTTTAAAAATCTTTCATAAAAACTTTTAAAAATTTTAAGTTTTTTTTTATTTTTTCCAGCAGTAATGTTGTCTGCATAAGTTATTAGAACTGATAAATTTTCGTCTATTATTAAATTTTTGGATAACTTTATTCGTCTATTAAAATCCTTTATTAAATTAGATATTTCAGATGAATAAAATTTTAAGTCATTTTTATCGTCATAACTTTTGTACAGATCATGAAAAATTTTATTTATTTTTGATATGTAAATAGATTGATCCATTAAATATTCATCATAAATTAATTATAGTGATCTTATATATAATTTTCCAAAATCCATAAATTAAATTTTCTTTCTAAGTTCAATTTTTTATTAGCCTTTAACACTACCTGCGGTAAGACCACTTACTAAATATTTTTCAAAATAAACAAAAATTATTAAAATAGGCAAAGTTACTACTACAGACCCTGCCATCAAATATTGTCTGGGTGTTTCAGCTCCAACATTTAGAAACTGAATAGCTCTTGATAATGTGAATGTATTTGGCCGGTCTAAAAACATTAACGAAAATAAAAATTCATTCCAAGCTATCATAAATACATACAAGGCTACCGATGATATTGCAGGCAAACTTAGCGGAAGTATAATTTTAAAAATTATACCAAGCCAATTTTGACCGTCTATAATTCCAGCCTCTTCGAGTTCTTTAGGTATACTTTTAAAGTAACCTTGCAACATATAAATTGCTACAGGTAAGGTCGTAGCTGTGTAAACTATTAGCAAACCCTGAATAGAATTTCTTAAACCAAGTTGACTAAAAATTGTATATAAAGGTATTACTAAAACTATCGCTGGAAACAAATAAATTATCAATATGGATGTTGATAAAAAATTTTTTCCAAAAAAATTAAGTCGAGCAACTGCATAAGCTGCCGGTATTGCAAAAATTAATGTTATAATGACAGTTCCTAGAGAGACTATTGTACTAGTAAGCATATATCTTCCAAAATTATAATCTTTGAATACTATAAAATAAGATTTGAACAACTCTGGTAAACCTTTTGTAAAGTTAATACTAAAGTCTAATGGATTTAATAATAGTAATGCTTGAGTTTTAAAGCTTGTAACTAACATCATGTAGAAAGGGAAAAGAATTACAAAAGAAAACAGTGTAATTCCAAACAATGTTAAAAAATTAAAGAATAATTTTTGAGATGAATGATTTTTTGACAAAAAGTTCCTATCGTAGTTTTTTATATTATTGAAAAAAAATAAAGAAATTAAGAATATGCCAATACTATACCAAATAGGTAAATTTATTGAGATGAAATAATCAAAGATAGAAAATAAAAGTGCAAGTATAGTAATTTTAATATTTAAATTTAATTTTTTGCCAATAAGAAGATTTATTGCACAAAGAATTATTCCAAATATAAATATTTTATTAAAATTAAAATTTGTTAATTCAATTCCTTGTAATGTAACTAAGATTTTCCAAATACAAATTAATGAAAACAAAAATAATGATGAGATAAAACAATAAGTAAATATATTTTTAATTTTCATCAGCTCTTTTTCCTAAAAGTTTAAAAT
The DNA here is from genome assembly GCA_902577875.1 of uncultured Pelagibacteraceae bacterium. GTDB lineage: Bacteria > Pseudomonadota > Alphaproteobacteria > Pelagibacterales > Pelagibacteraceae > Pelagibacter. The sequence goes on from CACHAX010000009.1 coordinate 28,992, forward strand.
AGATAAACATAAAAATTAATAGAAATACTACAATCACAATAGAGACTGCAGAACCCATACCAATATCACCGATTGAAAAACCTTGTTGATATACATTGATTGGCAATGTTCTTGTGCCTGATGCACCACCAGTGAGTAAGAAGATGTCTTCAAATTTATTAAAATTCCAAATAAATCTGATCATAAACAGGATTGAAATCACTGCTAATATCTGGGGTAAAGTTATGTTAAGAAATTTTTGAATAGGATTTGCCCCATCAACATCAGCTGCTTCATAAAGTTCTTTTGGAACTGCTTGAAGACGAGCAAGTATAAATAAAAATGCTAGAGGAAAATATCTCCAAATTTCAAAAATAATTACAGTTGTTAATGCTAGCCTCAATTTAAAATCAAAACCAAGTATGTTTAAAGTTACATATTTTTGTCCTAGTAAATTTATTGGTCCATCAATAATTTGATAGTTAATTAATAAATTATTTAAAGTTCCACTTGTTGGATCAAGTAAAAGTTCCCAGGTATAAGCAAGAGCAACTACTGGTGCAACATAAGGAAATAAAAGAACACTTCTCATAAATGTTCTTCCAAAAAATTTTTGATTTACCATTTGTGCAGCTAAAATTCCAAAAACAATAGCGCCTATGGTTCCAAAAAAAGTATAATAAAAGGTTGTTGATAATAGATCTATGAAGGCTTTATCTTTGATTACTTTTTTGAAATTATTTAATGTAAATTCATAAGTTAATAATATATTTTGTGATTTACCTGATAGTTTAGGTTTATAAGATTTTAGTTCCTTCTTAGAAATTTCTTGATTATTAGTATTTTGAAATACTATTTCTAAATTTTCTCGATATTTTTTTGGCCAATTACCTAACTCACACTTAAGTAAATTTGATTTAAATTGACATTTATTATTTAAAATTATTGGTTCGATATCATCTGGATATTTATCTTTAAATTTTACATTAGTAATTTCTTGTGTAAGAGAACTATTTCTTAATTTATAAATTACTTTTATTTGATTTGGACTATCATTAATTGATTTTACTAATTTTTTTGCTCTTGGTTCTGGAATTCTTAAATCTTTAAGTTCTACATTTTTAAAACTGATCCAAATATTAGAAAATATTGGAAATAAAATTATAGAAAATACTAAAAGAATTGATGGTAATATTAAAAGATAAGCTGTTCTTTTTTCAATTTTTGCAAGTTTTGAATTCATAAAAAAAAGCGGATAATTAATATTACCCGCTTTTTTTAATTGTTTAAATTATTAGAAGCTAGCTAGCACAGTATTAATTTCATCTACTGCTTCATCTAGTGTCAATTGATCGTCAATATATTGTCTAGTGATTCTATTTATAAACTTATTGTTAATAATTTTAGATGCTCTAGATAGTTCACCTTCTTTTACACCCCATCTGTTAGCAGTATCTAAACCAGCAACAATATTATTTATTACATCTGCAGAATATAGATCTGTTAAAGGAGCTTTTCTATCAACTCCAACAGGTAGTTTACTCCAAGCCGTTGTGAATGCATTTGGATCACTCGCATTACCTCTTCTTACAGGGAATTTACCCTCTGGTGCGATAGATAAAGTACTAGTGTATCCCTCATCCATTGAATAAAGAACAAACTGCTTAGCTTCATCAGTATCTGCATCCGCTGTTATACCAAAGTATCTAACATCTGCCCAAGCTGCACCTTTTACATTATTTGGTCCACTAAAATTGGTTATAAAACCAGTTTTAGATGCCAATTCAGGTGATGTAGGATCACTATTAATTGTTGGTGGAGCTGAATCTCTTAAACCAGCTAATTCGTCCATGATAAATGGTGACCATATTATCATTGGAGTTTTACCAGCAAAATAAAGTTCTCTTGATTGTTTCCAATAAAGTTCTCCTGGAGGGCTAGCTTTAGCTAATTTTTTATAAAACTGTAAAGAATTTTTTAAAGCTCTTCCTTGTTTTTTTGTTCCACCCTTTTTGACAATGTTGACTCCATTTGCAAGTAGAACATGTTCTAAAACCTGACTCATAAAGTTTTCATCAGTTTTAGTTGCTGCAACAAATCCGAACATTTCATTGCTAGATAAAGCATCTATAGCTTTTTCAATGTTCGCATATGTTGTTGGTGGCTCTAATCCAGCTTTTTCAAATAGATCTTTTCTATAAACGACCATTTGAGTCCAACCGTCTACTGGCACGGCTGCAATTTTTCCTCCAGCACTAGCCATTTTTAGAGCACCTGGTGCAAAAGTTTTCTTTCCAAGTGATTTAACTACATCATTATTTGCATCAACGTCTAAAATTCCTGCTTCAGCCCATGGTAATACATATTGTAATGTATGATAAATTACATCTGGAAGATCTCCTGCTGCCGCTGCAGCTGTAGCTCTTGTTCCTAGATCTTTTTCATCAATAGGAATAACTTCAACTCCAATTCCAGTTTTGGCTTCAAAAGCTTTCGCCATTTCTTCTTGCTTAGCCATCCTTGCTGGTTGAGTTTCTGTCGTCCAGAATTTGATATCTGCAAATGCAATTGAATTGAAAACAAAAGCTATTGCAGAGATTATTATTAATATATTTTTAAACATATATTCCCCTCTTTTTTCGTGTTTTCTAAAGTTATTTAAAAATTAACACATAATGAACATTTAAAAAAAGAATAACAAGTATGTAAATTACACAATACTACCTGAGATTGATTTAAGAATTTTTAAAAGAAATACCTTTATTATCAAATAAATGGCAACGAAATGGATCAAAACCTATTTTAACAGTATCACCTACTTTAATATTTGTGTCTCCATCAGTTTGCACAACAAGAGGGTCCCCCTCTTTCTCTAAATATAAATATGTTCCTGACCCTAATTTTTCTACTACAAAAACCTTGCTTTCCCACAATGAATCTGTGTTTGCATTTAATATCAAATGCTCTGGTCTTATTCCAATTTTTATATTGTCACCTTCTTTAATGTTTTCTGAAATTTTTGGTACACTTAACTTTCCAGTTCCCATTATATCTACCTCAGAACTTTTTGAAGTTTTGCTTAAAATTTTACTATCTATAAAATTCATTTTTGGAGATCCGATAAAACCACCAACAAATAAATTATCTGGCTTATTATATAGGTTCATGGGTGATCCCTTTTGTGAAACTATCCCTTGATCCAAAACAACAATATCGTTTGCAAGTGTCATGGCTTCAGTCTGATCATGGGTTACGTAAATCATTGTTGCATTAAGTTGATCATGCAATTTTGCCAATTCTACTCTCATTTGTACTCTTAGAGCTGCATCTAGGTTAGATAATGGTTCATCAAATAAGAAAACTTTTGGTTTTCTTGTAATAGCTCTACCTATTGCTACTCTTTGACGTTGTCCACCAGATAATTGTTTGGGTTTTCTCTCTAGGTACTCTTCTATTTGCAAAATTTTAGCAGCCTCCATTACCCTTTGCTCTATTTCTTCTTTCGATTTTTTTTCAATCTTTAAACCAAAAGCCATATTGTCAAATACTGTCATATGCGGGTAAAGAGCATAAGATTGAAATACCATTGCAATATTTCTTTCTTTAGGTGGCAGATCGTTAACAACTTTATCATCTATAGATATTGTGCCAGAGTTGATTTCTTCTAAACCAGCAATCATTCTTAAAATTGTAGATTTACCACAACCACTTGGTCCTACTAGAACAGTAAAAGACTCGCTTTTTATATCAAGAGATACATCTTTGATAACATGTGTACTTCCAAAATACTTATTTACTTTATCTATTTTAATACTCGCCATTTTTAATTTAATATTAATTTTTTGTTGTTAATTATAGATTTAATTAATTTTGTCATCAAAGGGATTTTTTTTTGTTGGATTTTTTTTAATATAAATGGAGCTATTTCTCTTGCAAGTTGCTCTCCCTCTACAGTTTCATTTGGCATAAATTTTCTTTTAGCATTATTAAATGTAAAGCCTTGCCCCAAGTAACCTCCCATTTTACTATTTCTACCTCCGGCAGCACTGACGTATAGATCTCCAACTCCAGCTAATCCAAGAGCGGTTTCAATTTTTCCTTTAAAATATTTAGTAATATATATCATCTCATTAATAGATTTTTTGAATAAACTTGATGACATATTTAAACTATCTCCAGCTCCAATTATCATAGAATAAATATTTTTTATTGCTGAACAAATTTCTATTCCAATAATATCTTTTGAAGTCTCTGTTATGTAATATTTTGTAGAAATCATTTTGCATATATTCTTTGCAGTTTTTATATTTTTATTAGCAACAACAACACTTGTTTGTTTTTTATTTGAAAGTTCTTTTGCTAAACAAGGTCCCTTTAAGACAGATATATTTATATTTTTATTATTTTTTTTTATATCTTCAGAAATAGTATAAATTTTTTCCTTTTTTCTATCATACTTTAAGCCTTTAGTAAGAATTAGAACTGGACTTTTGATTTTAGATTGTTTGAATTCTTCACTTATAAATTTTATTCCTGACAAACTTAAAGCAACAACAACTAAATCATATTTTTTTTTTAGCAAGTTTGTTGAATATTTTTTATATTTTAGCTTACTAGGTAAATTTTTTTTCAAACTTGAATGATATTTATTATTTGAGGATAAATTTTTAATAAAAACTTTATTATATGGCTCCGTTATTGTTACTTTATTTTTATTATCAATACATGGAAATGTAAAAGCTGATCCCATTGCTCCTCCACCTATTATTAATATTTCTTTCACTAGTTGATAAATCCTAATTTTTTCTTCATTTGATTTGACCATTCAACTAACAATCTATCTGCAGTCAAACCTATAAATGCAACACATAATCCTATTATTAGACCTTTGCCCCCATCACTAAAAGACAATGCCCTAAAAATTTCTTGTGACAAGTCAACAGTTCCAATAAATCCAGCTATCATTACCATAAATAAAGCAAACATTAATGTTTGATTTGCACCTAGTATAATTTCTGGAAAGGCTAAAGGCATTTTTACTTTCCATAATAATTGTCTTTCTGTACATCCAGAAGTTATAGATGCCTCTATAATTTGTTGTGGAACATTTCTTAATCCAAAAACAGTATATCTTATCATTGGTATTGAGGAATATATAACTATTGCAAATATTGCTGAAACATCACTTATTTGAAATAGCATTATTGCTGGAAGTAGATAAATAAATGATGGAAATGTTTGAAGAATATCACAAATATTTAAAACTAACTTTGTTCTGCTCTCTTTCTTTGATGCCCATATCCCCAAAGGAATTCCAATTAGTGCACATATTACTAATGATGCAAATACCATGTATAAAGTAATCATTGCTCTTACCCAATAACCAGATGATGCTATAAAAAATACGAATAACATTACTGTTAATGCCAGTCTCATTTTACCAAGCTTCCACCCAATTGCTCCGACAAATAAAATTACTCCAGTCCATGGCATAGATTGAAATACAGCTTTAAGAGGCATCAAAAAATATATTAACATCCAATCTCTAAATATTCCCAACGGGACAAACAAAGATCTTGTAAATGATTTAATGGCATTATCTAAATATACAGATGCTGAAACTGTTAACTCCTTTGGATATTCATTAAAAAATGGAAAAAGAAAAACTAAGATAGAGCAAATTATAATTGCAAAAAAAGTTGCACATAAATATGGATTTCTCTTTACAAAATTTCCCTCTCTTCGCTCTGGTTCTTTTAATGCTAAAGCTTGACTATACCTATCAAGTGTAATTGCGATCAAAACAACTGCAACACCAATTTCAAAAGCCTCACCTAACCTTAAGCCTTGTAATCTAATTAACAAGTCATGACCTAAACCAGGTTGTCCAATAAATGCTGCTATAACTATCATTGCAAGACATTGCATTATAACTTGATTTATTCCCAGCATAATTGGAGATCTAGCTGCAGGAATTTCAACTTTAAATAACATTTGCCACTTTGTGCAACCCGCCATCACACCAGCTTCTTTTATTTCTTGTGATATATTTTGTAATCCTAAAATAGTTAATCTAGCCATTGGTGGAAATGCAAATATTACAGTAGCAATTACTCCAGCCTTAGTCCCTATTCCAACAAATATGACTACTAGTATTAAATAAGAAAAATGAGGCAAAGATTGTAAAATATTTAACATTGGCCATAAAAAGTTTGCAAATTTTTTTCTCTTGACCGCAAGTATACCCAAACACAATCCTATTAATGCAGCCAAAGGTGCAGAGACAGAAATAGCCGCTAAAGATTTCATTGATAGCTCCCATATTCCCCGTTTACTAAATAATATTAAGTACGCAAAACATGTTCCCCCCAACAATGCCAATCTCCAACCTCTCAAATAAAAACCTAAAATCACTGTAAGAGTTATTATAAATATCCACGGCAAAGGTCCTATTTCGTAGCTTGGAAAACCTTTATGCAAAACTGCTTCTGTAAAATCTAAAAATTTATCGACGTAGTTTGCTATACCTCTTGTGAAATCTCTAAAAGTAAACAAACCGAAAATTTCATACTTTCTTAGAAATTGAATTAATGCGTTTGTCCAATCTACAAAAGGTATAAACCCATCTATTGATCCGCAACCTCCCAAGCAACTTTTTGGAGGTATATAAGCCCAATGTGGTGTTTTAGATGAAATCGTATAATTAGGAACAATATAACGAAGCAACCATAACAAAAAGAATGGTCCAAAAATAAATAAAAATTTTCCTTTAAAAATGGTTTTAATTTTATTCATTCTTATTTTCTGCAAATAAAGCTTTGATTATTTCTTTTTTGCTTAATGAACCAATAACTTTTTTATTTTCATCAATAACAGAGTAAGATCCTTCGGATTTTAAAACTTTTGATGCGATTTTTTCAATCTTTTCTTTATAGTTAACAGTATTATCATAGAGTTTTTTATCCTCATTATTCATAACACTTTCAGCATTTAATAACTTAGATCTAGGGATATCTTTTGTAAATTCTGCAACATAATCAGTAGCAGGTTTTGTGATTAATTCTTCAGGAGTGCCTACTTGGACTATTAATCCTTCATACATTATTGCTATTCTATCTGCCAATCGGATTGCTTCATCAAAATCATGGGTTATAAAAACAATTGTTTTTTTAAGCATATTTTGAAGTCTCAAAAACTCATTTTGCATCTCTTTTCTAATCAATGGATCTAAAGCAGAAAAAGGTTCATCTAAAAACCAAACATCTGGTTCAACCGCTAAAGACCTTGCCAGTCCAACTCTTTGTTGTTGACCTCCTGAAAGTTCTCTAGGATAATATTTTTCTCTACCCTCAAGACCAACTAATTTAATGACCTCTTTTGCTCTATCTTCTCTTTTAATAGGCTCTATTCCTTGCACCTCTAAAGGAAATGCAACATTTTGTAAAACTGTTCTGTGAGGTAATAAAGCAAAATGCTGAAATACCATTCCCATTTTATGTCTTCTTATTTCGATTAACTCTTTATCGCTTGCTTTTAATAAATCTTTACCCTCAAAAAAAACTTGACCATCAGTTGGTTGAATAAGTTTAGACATACATCTTAATAATGTTGACTTACCAGATCCACTCAATCCCATAATAACCAATATTTCTCCAGTTTTTACATCGATAGATGCATCTCTAACCGCAGGTATATATTTATTTGATTTTAGTTGTTCGGTTGATGGATTATTATTATTTTCTTTTAAAAACTTTTCTGGATTTTCTCCATATAATTTCCAAATATTTGAACATGAAATTTTGATTTGATCATCCATAATAAAAAAATTTAAGAGAACTTAACATAAAATAAAAAAAAAACGAACCGACTTAAGATTATGTCGGTTCGTTTATAAATAGACTAAAAATTATTTAATCCAATTACTCCATTTAGATTTGTGGTCATCTAACCATTTTTGAGCAGCTGCTGATACTTCTAAACCATCCGTATCCTTGTAGTTCGCCATTTTGTCAATGTCTGGACCAGAAAAATTCATCTGTTTCAACAACTTATATCCCGCAGGATGATTTTTTTTGAAATCAGCATTGACTGCTAATTTTAAATAACCACTTGCTGGGTTTCCACAATCATAAAGTGCAGTTTTATTGATTCCCCATGAAGGATCCTTTGTACAAGCTGGATCATGTTTAGGAAACTCAACAAACTTACCTGGATATTTTGCACCGATGAAATTTGGTGACCAGTTAAAAACAACTACAGCTTTTCCTTGCGCTACACCTGCATCTAATTCAGCCCAAATTGCATCTGCAGAACCTGCATTTCTAACCATGAAGTTCATTCCTAGAGCCTCAACTTTTTCAGCATCATGTTTTAACCAATCAACAGGACCACCGATAAATACTCCTTTACCTCCAGAGTCTGCTCTTGCAAAAAGATCTGCACATTTATTTAGAGCTTTCCAATCTGGTAGACCTGGACAAAGTTTTTCAACATGGTTTGGATACCACCAGTCCTCTCTAGTTACTGCATCGTGAGTTAGAATTTCTTCAATTCCACCACCAGCTTTTGCTTTTTCATAAGATGCTCCAAACGCACCTTCCCAAATTTCATGAACTAGATCAATATCACCGTCTGCCATTGCTTGGTATACTGCTTGTGAGTCCATATTAATATACTCTACTTTCTCACCTACCATTTTTAGTAATTCACCAACAACTTCAGCTCCAACTAATTGACTTGACCAATTGTGTGTTGGGATTTTAACAACTCCGCTTTTATCTGCATTTGCACCTGTAAAACTTAGAGCAAATGTAATCAAAAAAGCAGAAATTATTGATAAAAGTTTCTTCATTTATTTCTCCTCTCTTAATATATTAAGTATTTAATTATCCTTAAATTTAATCTTACAGTCAACAGAAGTTGGTACTAAAATTTATATATACAATTAATCAGTACTGATTTATTCTCAAACATAAGTAATCATTGATTTAAAATGTTAGAAGAAAATTTAAGAATAAATGAACCTGGTTTAAATGTTTTGCCACCTGGGGTTGAAAGATATGTAATTAATGGTGGTGGACTTACAGGAGTTCAGATTTTTCCAGATGATGAAGTTGAAATTATTAATAATGAAGGAAATCAAATTTGCGAAATAGTTGTTTTTAATTCTGATGGAAATTCAGATCCATCGATTTTAAATTTAAAATCTTCTAAATCAGAAAATGATATAATTAAAATTTTAAATAGAAATGAAGAAAGTTCACAAATTGCGTTGCGTCAATTAGAAAAAAGAAATCTTAAAATTGCAAATTCTAAATCTTCAATCCTTTTTGATAAAGACACTCCAGCAGGAGAAAAAATTAAAATAAGTTCAAAAGATAAATGTTATTGTATTTTTGCTGCCCCTGGCAATGATATGTTGGTTCATGAACAAAATCCTCCTACAGAGTTAACTTTATTTATTAAAAGAAATAATATTGTCAATTATAAAGAACATAGAATAATTCCAGATCCAATTTTTGATCCTCTAGACGAAAAAAATATTGCAAAACAATCAGCGATTTCTTTTGAAGTTAAAGAAGGAGATTATATTCAAATAATTTGTCCAACTGGTAGACAATGTTCAGATTTTGTTGCTTTTGATACAGCTAAATTAGGTAAAGGTGTAGAGAAAGGTTTAGATTGGCAAACAACCAGGACCTTTATGGGTAATACTTTTCCAGGACCAGGATTATATTCAAAATTTTATGATACAGATCATGAACCTTTAGTAGAAGTAATAAGAGATACTGTTGGTAGACATGACACTTTTAATCTTGCTTGTACATCAAAGTATTACGAGGATGCTGGTTATTTTGGACATCCAAATTGCTCAGATAACTTAAGTGGTGCTATGGAAAATTTTGGCGTTAATAGACAAAAAGGATGGCATGCTATAAATTTATTTTTTAATACTTCGGCAGGTGGTTTAAATACTGTGCTTTCTGACGAATCATTCGCTAGACCTGGGGATTATGTAATATTAAGAGCTTTAAAAGATTTAACGTGTGGAACATCCGCCTGTCCAAGTGATATAGATCCATGTAATTCATGGAACCCTACAGATATTTTTGTTAGAACTTATGAAAAAAAAAGAGAATTTACAAAATCTTTTGCTTTTAGAATGAAACCAGACTCAGAATTAAAACTAACAAAAAATACAGGTTTTCATGAGAGAACTTCTAAATTAACAAGAAATTTTGTTGATGCTAGAGGATATTGGCTGCCCAATGATTACACTAAACACGGAGTAATAAATGAATATACAGCATGTAGAGAAAAAGCAGTTTTAATTGATTTATCTTCACTAAGAAAATTTGAAATATTAGGACCAGATGCAGAAGAATTAATGGATTATACTTTAACTAGAAATATTAAAAAATTGTCAGTTGGACAGATTGTTTATTCTTCGATGTGTTATGAAAATGGTTCTATGTTTGACGATGGAACATTGTTAAAAATGAGTGATCATGGATTTAGATGGGTATGTGGTGATGAATACGCAGGTGAATGGTTAAAAGAACAAGCAAAAAAGAAAAAATTTAATGTTTTGGTTAAAAACTCTACAGATCAAATAAATAATATTTCTCTACAAGGGCCAAATAGTAGAAAAATTTTAGAAAAATTTATTTTTACTCCACCAACACAACCTTCTATTTCAGAATTACAATGGTTTAGGTTTACAATCTGTAGAGTAAAAGAACTTAGTGGGATTCCATTAATGGTTTCTAGAACTGGTTATACAGGCGAGTTAGGATATGAAATATGGTGTCATCCTTCTGATGCACCAGCGGTTTGGGATGTGCTTATGGAAGCTGGCAAAGATGAAGGATTGATACCTGCTGGTTTTGGAGCATTAGATTTATTAAGAATTGAAGCTGGGCTAATATTATTTGGTAATGAATTTGACGGCCAAGTTGACCCTTTTGAAGCTGGTGTTGGATTTACTGTTCCTTTAAAAACAAAAACAACAGATTTTATTGGTAAAGAAGCATTAATAAAGAGAAAAGAAAATCCGCAAAAGAAATTAGTTGGATTAGAACTTGTAGGAAAAGAAAAAGCTAATCACGGTGATTGCGTTCACATTGGAAGATCCCAAGTTGGCATAGTTACAAGCGGATGTCTATCTCCTATTTTGAATAAAAATATTGCTTTGTGCAGAATTGATGTAGGTCATTCAGAAATAGGTATGAATGTTGAAGTCGGTAAAATTGATGGACATCAAAAAAGAATACCTGCCAAAGTTGCTGGTTTTCCACATTACGATCCTCAAAAAACTCGTGTAAAATCATAATGTCAAAATCATCAAAGGATTTACTTGAATTTTGGGAGGATCAAATGAAACTATCCCATACATCCAGTAATTACTTTTTCAGAAAATCTCCTTCACATTATCATATGATGTTGATTGTGATGAATTCTTATAAGTTAAATGAAAACTTATCTGTCGAAGAACTGAAGACTAGACTCTTTAAAACCTCAAGACCTAAATCTGCACTTATGATCAAAGAAGCTTGTGATAAAGAATTTTTTTACCTCGAGAAAACAGGAAATGACCATAGAAAAAAGTACGTTTTACCCACACAGAATTTTGTTAATGAATTTAACGAATATTTGAAAACTCTCAAAAATTTGAGTTTTTAAATAAAAATTCTCACTAATATTTAGAATTTATATAAATTATATATAAAAATTATTATATTCTTTCCTTTGCTAAAAAATTAAAGTTCGGACATGTCGTTACCGACAAAAGCAAAAGTTGTCATAATTGGTGGAGGAATTCACGGGTTAAGTACTGCTTGGAAACTTTCTGAAAAATATAAAAATCCAAACGATGTAGTTGTCCTAGAAAAAAAAGATACTGCAGCAGGTGCAAGTGGAATTGCATGCGGAGTTGTTAGAAATAATTATTTTCAACCAGCAATGAGAGAATTAATGGCTCATTCAGTTAGTGTTTGGGAGAGTGATCCAGAGGCATTTAAATATAATGCTGTTGGCTATATGCAAATTTCTCCAGAAGTAATGCATAAAGATGTTGCAAGTATTTACGAACAACAAAAAGCTATTGGATATGAGTCAGAATTTATAGAAGGTGAAAAAGATTGCATGAAATATATGCAAGGAATTTTTAGTGATTGGCAAGCAAAAGGAATTACATCAGTCTTACATGAAAAGAAAGGTGGATATGCATTTAATAAAGATTCAATTAAAGCATTAGAGAAAAAAGCAAATTCAAACGGTGTAAATGTTCATAAAGGAGTAAAGGTTACAGGTTTTAAAAGAGGAAGTAACAGCAATGCAATTACTGGTGTAGTTACAGACAAAGGAACGATTGATTGTGATCAGGTAGTTATTGGAGCTGGACCATGGGTAAGAGATTTTTGGAATATGTTGGAGTTACCAAAAACAACAAACATAAAAGATGCTAAAAATGGAAAAATGCATGAAGTTGAAATGTGGAAGTACTGGTTTTTACAAGAAGGTGTATTAGGTGTAGATGCAGATTATCTAAAAACTAATGAAGGTAAATCACCTCCAGTAATTCATGTTGATACAGATGCTCCACTTTATTCTGATAAAGATGGTAAAATAATTACAGAAGACTTATGGGGAATTTATTATAAACCTGATATTGAAGGTTTGGGAGTTCAAGGTGGAACATCGCCTTATATTGTTCAAAAACATTTTGATGAAGTTAATGTTGATCCATATGGAATAGATTCTCCTGAATATCAAACTACCGATAAATTTTCCGACATGTGGACTTCAGCACTAGCACATATTCAAAAACGTTTTGTTGGTAAATCTCATTTGTATAGAAAGGGACCATCAGGAGGATTGGGATGTTTAACTCCAGATTCATTCCCAATATTTGATAGATTTTTTGAAAATGTTTACATGATTGCAGATGCAAATCATGGTTATAAAATGATAGGTGTTGGACACCTTGTTGCACAAGAAATTTTAGGTCATGAAAGTGAATTATTAAAACCGTTTAGATTCGATAGATATGAAAAAGGAAAACTTCATCCCACATCGAACAGTCCGTTTCCTTGGAGCTAATTTATCTAAGTAGACAAACGTTTTTTTTTCAGTTACCTTTTTGATCTGAAAATTCAAAGGGGGAAGAATGACGGATCTTGAAAAACACGTAAACCAACCAGGTAG